>NZ_JAYGHV010000135.1:0-25416 GCF_034932145.1 Spirulina sp. 06S082
TAGGGCTTCAAATTGACGTTGCAGGCGATCGAGTTTGTGTACTAACCGATCTAATTCTTCTGCATCGGCGCTTTCCATTTCTACGGAAATATGTTCAATACTTTCGTGAACTTCGTTAGCTTCTTTAAAGACCTGCCAAAATTCCTCTTTTACTGTCCGCGTCGGTTCTACTTCAAATTCTTGCGTCAGGTAAGCAATGTGTAAACTGGATGGGCGAATCACTTCCCCAGAGGTCGGTTCTATCTCCCCCATGATAATCTTCATTTGGGTGGATTTCCCTGCGCCATTTACCCCCACCAAGCCAATGCGATCGCCAGGTGTCACCTCCCAATTCACATCCTTGAGAACCTCTCCCGTCGGATAAATCTTACTAATACGCTCTAATCGCAGCATTTACCATTCTCCATCTGTCGTCGCTCTTCACCAATCTTAACATTAAGATCGTTTAAGATTTCGATCTCGATCGCCAATTGGTAAAATTGCTTGCAAATCCTGCTAAGGAAAGAAGATGAATAGTAGAGTTATTGGCTAGGGAAGCTCGCATGGTTTCGGTATTGTAACCCCAGTCGGCTAAATAAAGTTCAATATCATTTAGATCGGGCTGTTGAGCAACTAATTCGAGGGTTTTGAGACGATCTTCGACAAACCAAATTTTCTCAGTATTGTAGCTGGGATTGGCAATTAATTGACGCAGGGTTTCTGGTTTGGGGCGTTTGACTTCTTTGCCAAAAATAGCGGTTTGGGAAAAGTTTAATCCTTGTTGTTGTAATAATTTTTTGGCGAAGCGTCCTTCTTTGGTGGTAATAATAACAACTTGGGTTTGTTCTGCTTGGAGAATTTGTTTGATTTTGGCAATAATTCCAGGATAAAAGCGATGCAGTTTTAGCCAGGATTCTAAATTGCTTTCGATCCATTCATCTCTTACACTGTCAACGATTTGCGTAATTTCTTTGCCATTTAATTTCTCTGTCTCAACCAGGCGATCGCGGACTTGCGGCCAGTCTTCTAAAATGTTACTTTTCGGTTCTCCTAAGACCAAACTTCGCAATAAAACTGGCATTTCCCAGCCTGTTTCAATGACAGGACGGAGTTGATAAAAAGAGTTGGCAAAAATATCGTGCTGGGAATTGAGAGTTTCTGGTTTCCAAAGGCGATCGTAAGCGCGACAAGTCGTTTGAAAATACTCTTGCAAACCGTCGCAAATTACACCATCAAAATCGAGAGCGAGTAGTGTGGGAGATGTTAGCATTTTTCGCAAAAATAAACCCTGTCTATTTTGTCCAATTTTCTTTATTTAATAATGCCACAACCCACTCTTCCGCCAGCGTGTCCTGTTGTTTTGGAGTCAGTTTCCTTACCCCGTCCAAGATCGTCTCGTCCTTCGTGAATGACGATCGCGCGACCGATAACCGAAGTCTCCCCCGTTAACTTGACCAAGGGATCCATAATTCTGAATTTTGCTTTCCCGGTAGCATCTGCGTAAATATTGCCCATATCTCCTACGTGACGCTCTGTGGCGCTAGGACTACCATGAGTTTTGCCAAAAGGATTGTAGTGAGAACCGGTAGAAGTACAGCCATCGGATAGATCGCCAGACTCGTGAATGTGAAAACCGTGGACTCCGCGACTCAAACCTGTAATTGTTCCAGAAATGCGAGTTAAACCGTTATTCACTTCTTCTAGGGATATTTCTCCGCTAACTTCTGGATTTCCTGTATCGATTGTAACTGTTGCTGCGGGGTTTTCTTCTGCATTCACTGCTGGCACGGGAACCGCGATCGCCCCCATCAAGACGACTAAAATCAGAACTACAAGTTTACGCCACATAATTTTACACCCCATTTTTAAGTATTTTTAAGATTGTTGATTCGTTTCACAAAGAAAACTCTGGAGGTATAATATCATTAATTCAATCGTCAATCAAATTAGATTTACTCTTGTAGAGGATGGAACTATTAATTGTTGAAGACGATCGCGAGATCGGTCAACTCGTTCAAGATACATTAACCCGAGAAGGTTTTCAATGCTTGTTGGCAACAGATGGATTACAAGCATTAGATGTATTTCGAGAAAAACAACCCGATCTGATTATTCTCGATATCATGTTACCAGGATTAGATGGTTTAGAAGTTTGTACGCGCATTCGTCAAAAGGAAGGTCTGAAGGACCCTTATATTTTAATGCTAACGGCAAAAGGAGAAGAAATCGATCGCGTGATTGGTTTATCAACTGGTGCTGATGATTATTTGGTTAAACCTTTTAGTCCTCGAGAATTAGTGGCGAGAGTTCGGGCATTATTGCGGCGCAGTTTGCGACATGAAAGCGCCCAAATTTATGAAACTCGGCATTTTAGCATCGATTGCGATCGCCATACTGCTATTCGTACTCTTGAAAATCAAACTGAAGAAACTTTAGATTTAACTACTTTAGAGTTCAAATTATTGTCCGCTTTTATGAGTTATCCTGGAAGAGTTTGGAGTCGTTCTCAACTGATAGAAAAACTCTGGGGTGATGATTTTTTTGGCGATGAAAGAGTAGTTGATACACATATTGGTCGCTTGCGGAAGAAAATTGAATTCGATTCTTCTCATCCTACCTTTGTTAAAACTGTAATTGGTGTGGGTTACAAGTTTGAAGATAGTTAAAAAAGTATTGTCGATCGGAAAAAGATTTAAAATAGCAAGTATTTCGCGATTCCCCGACCTCTTGACCTATAATAAAAAAATCTTGTCGAGTCTAAAAATCCTTGCAGCCGTGACCGTAACTCCCCTACATCCCTCCCCCACTCAAACTCAACCCGATCGCCTGGGTCGTTTTGGCACCTTTGGTGGTAAATATGTTCCTGAAACCCTCATGCCCGCTTTGAGGGAACTAGAAGACGCGATCGCTCAATATAAGGACGATCCAGGCTTTCAAAAAGAACTCGATGGACTCTTAAAAGATTATGTGGGAAGACCCAGCCCCTTATATTTTGCCGAACGTCTGACCCAACATTACGCTAAGGCTGACGGTACGGGAGTGCAAATATATCTTAAAAGAGAAGACTTAAATCATACTGGAGCGCACAAGATTAATAATGCTCTCGCTCAAGTTCTCTTGGCGAAGCGCATGGGTAAAGTTCGCATTATTGCCGAAACCGGGGCAGGACAGCACGGAGTCGCCACTGCAACTGTTTGCGCCCGCTTTGGCTTGAAATGCGTTATTTATATGGGGGTATGCGATATGGAACGCCAATCCCTGAACGTCTTTCGGATGCGTTTGTTAGGGGCAACGGTGCAACCCGTAGAAGCAGGGACGGGAACCCTAAAAGATGCCACCTCGGAGGCGATCCGGGATTGGGTGACGAATGTAGAAAATACTCACTATATTTTAGGTTCCGTCGCGGGTCCTCACCCTTATCCCATGATGGTGCGGGACTTTCACGCAGTGATCGGTCGCGAAACTCGCCAACAATGTGAGGAAAAATGGGGCGGACTTCCAGATATTTTGTTAGCTTGCGTTGGGGGTGGTTCTAATGCGATGGGGCTATTTTACGAGTTTATCAAGGATTCATCGGTACGTTTGATCGGGGTAGAAGCGGCGGGAGAAGGAGCAGAAACAGAAAAGCACGCGGCAACTCTCACAAAAGGTCGCCCCGGCGTGCTGCATGGTGCCATGAGTTATGTTTTGCAAGATGGGGAAGGACAAATTATTGAAGCGCATTCCCTCAGTGCAGGGTTAGATTATCCTGGGGTGGGTCCCGAACACAGTTATTTAAAAGACACGGGACGGGCAGAATATTATAGTGTTACTGATGGGGAAGCTGTAGACGCATTTCAGCGTTTGTCTCGCTTAGAAGGCATTATTCCTGCTTTAGAAACATCCCACGCGATCGCCTATTTAGAAACCCTTTGTCCGCAATTAGAAGGTAGTCCTCGTCTTATTATTAACTGTTCGGGACGCGGTGATAAAGATGTACAAACCGTGGCAAAATTCTTAGATGCGAACAAGAAATAATACATGATTTTTAATCTATTACTTATTAGCCATGCTTAATAATTTTAAAATTTGCGATCGCGATCTCGACGCAGAAACTCTAGCGCAATATCGTCAAGCTGAGGCGATCGCAGTAGATACGGAAACAATGGGGTTAATTCCCCACCGCGATCGCCTTTGTTTGGTGCAGTTATGCGACGATCGCGGGCTAGTTACAGTCATTCGCATCGATCGAGGTCAGAAAGAAGCACCCCACCTAAAAATATTACTGGAAGATGCAAATGTAGTCAAAATTTTTCACTACGCACGCTTTGATTTAGCACAATTTAAAAATACATTCTCTGTTGATACAAATCCCGTTTTCTGCACTAAAATTGCGAGTAAACTTGCTCGAACTTATACTCAATCTCATGGTTTAAAAGCATTAATTCAGGAGTTAGAAGGAATAGAACTTGATAAATCTTCACAAAGTTCCGACTGGGGAAATCCCAATAATCTTACAGAAGAACAATTGCGTTATGCAGCTAACGACGTGCGCTATTTAATCAATGCCAGAAAAAAACTGATGACTATGATAGAGAGAGAAGAAAGAGGAGAATTAGTCCAGCGTTGTTTTGACTGTTTACCTGTATTAGTAGAATTAGACTTGCTACAATTTCAAGGAATTTTTGAGCATAAATAATGTTAATATAATGGCAAATTCTCATCTTCACATTCCGAATTTAGCAACCCGACAGCGTCTTTTAGCTAACTTACGTCGCACTCATTTAGAAATGGAAGAGTTAAATTTAGAACTTGCTGAAATGATTGCCAAATTGGAAAGCGATCTCCAAAAGCATTGAGTGGGTTATTTATGGAATTGCGATCGCGATCGCTTATCTTAGAGTCCTGACTTTGCTATGAAGCAGTTTGAGAAATATCGTGCAAAAATGCGAAGACAATCCGATCTTCAGGAATTCCTAATGCAACGAGATCGTCAGAAATACCGGCTTCAATTCCATCGTATTCAATCCACACTTTTTCATCTCGAATGGTAACATAAATAAGATTACCGCGAATTCTGCGCCCTCGATCCCAACCGGTTTGCATCAAAGCATAACGGCGATCGCGATCGTCAAAGACTGTATCTAAGCGAATATCCCCATGAGACGGTTTAAACTGGGCATAATAAGCAATAACTTTTTTGACAATTTCGCAATATTGGTTTATATTATCCACAGATTGAGTATTATCGATCGCTAATTGCTAAAAGTTCTTTAGGGCAGTTATGGCAGTCTCTACAAGAGAAAAATAATAAAGTTTAACGACATTGAAATTAAATGCAGATCGCGCTTTTAATTGGATGGGTTATTCATGGAGTTGTAGACTCTTTCGATTTGCTTGGGTGCGTCGATTTCTGTCCACAGTTCCAGTGCTTTGTTAAAATGAGTTTGGCTTTCAGGGTTGTTCATTGCTTGGTAGGTTAGGGCAAGTTGGTAATGTGCTTCTGCTAGATCGCATTTTGCACCGATTTTGTCTAGAATTTTGATTGATTCTAAGAGAAGGGATTACTCCACTGGTCTGTGATACCTAAAATGACGGGTATATCCCGATCCGTCAGGGATTGAAAATCCCTTCTTACTTGGTTGGATATGGCGAGGAAACCTCGCCATCCCCCAAGCGCTGTCTCATACGAAAAATCCATTGAAATGGATTAGGGATATTGCGATTTTATCTAACCTTATCGATTCAGTCCTCTTCAGAGGACTTCTTGTATGAGACCGGGAATTTGATTCCCGGTCGGACTCTTGCGATCGCACCTCCCTAAATTTTTCCCTCGATCGCGATCGCCTTTTCCGAAGGGAACAAATCTTGCTAGGATTGCAAACAATGAAAATTAATAGACGCGATCGCACATTTTAGCAACTATGGATTTACAAGTTTGGCCTGGCACATCTTACCCATTGGGGGCTACCTGGGATGGACGCGGAACGAATTTTGCTCTCTTTAGCGAAAATGCTACAGCAGTAGATTTATGTTTGTTTGACGAACAAGATCGAGAAACCCGCTTGCATCTCCCAGAAAAGAATAACTTTATCTGGCATGGATATGTCCCCAATATTAAACCAGGACAGCGCTACGGCTATCGCGTCTATGGCAATTTTATGCCCAATTCCGGCGATCGCTTCAATGCCAATAAATTACTCATCGATCCCTATGCTAAGGCGATCGCAGGGGATATCATCAACGCAGAGGCAATTTATGGCTATCCTTGGAAAACTTCCGCCGAAGATATAGGCTTTTCTGAGTTAGATAATGCAGAATATATGCCCAAATGTATTGTTATTGATGAATCTTTTGACTGGGAAGGAGACGAACTTCTCCGCATTCCTATGTATCAAACGGTTATCTATGAAATACACGCGCGAGGCTTTACCAAACTGCATCCAGATATCCCCGAAAAATTGCGCGGAACCTATGCAGGATTGGCACATCCTGCCGCGATCGCGCACCTTAAATCCCTCGGAATTACCGCCGTTGAATTACTCCCCATTCACCAATTTTTAGCGCATCCTGGTCATTTAGAAGGGAAAGAATTAAGGAATTATTGGGGGTACGATTCCATTAATTATTTTTCTCCTTATTCTGGTTATAGTTCTAGCGGCATTTTTGGCGAACAAGTCCGAGAATTTAAGGAGATGGTGAAGGCACTTCATAAAGCCGGAATTGAAGTTATTTTAGATGTAGTTTACAACCATACAGGGGAGGGCAATCATTTCGGGCCAACTCTTTCTTTCCGAGGAATTGATAACAAATCTTACTATCGCTTAGTGGAGGAAAAAGAGCGATATTATATGGACTTTACCGGCTGTGGTAACTCGTTAAATGTCCGTCATCCTCAAGTTTTAAAACTCATTACCGACAGTTTGCGCTATTGGGTACAAGAAATGCACGTCGATGGCTTTCGCTTCGATTTAGCTTCAGCTTTAGCACGGGAATTATATGCAGTGAACAATTTGGCTGCATTTTTTAATATTATACACCAAGACCCCATTTTATCAACAGTAAAATTAATTGCCGAACCTTGGGATATTGGCGAAGGAGGTTATCAAATTGGTAATTTTCCTTTACTTTGGTCGGAATGGAATGGCAAATATCGCGATACAATTCGCGACTTTTGGCGAGGACAAGAAAGTAGTTTATCTGAATTTGCCTTGCGTTTTACAGGAAGTTCTGACTTATACGCAACTAACGGACGCAAACCGAGTGCTAGTATTAATTTTATCACCGCCCATGATGGCTATACTCTCAATGATTTGGTGAGCTACAATGAACGACATAATGAAGCAAATGAGGAAGATAATAACGATGGTCATGGTGATAACCGTTCCTGGAATTGTGGGGAAGAAGGGGAAACCGACGATGGGGAGATTTTGACATTGCGATCGCGCCAACGTCGAAATTTTTTGGTGACGTTAATGCTCTCTCAAGGAGTTCCCATGTTATTAGGAGGGGATGAATTTGGGCGCACTCAACGGGGAAATAATAATGCGTATTGTCAGGATAATGAGATTTCTTGGATAGATTGGAGTTTGGCTGAAAAGAATGGCGAATTATTAGAATTTACTCGTCAATTGATTGCTTTTCATCATCAAAATCCTGTCTTTCAGCGACGCAATTGGTTTCAAGGTCGAGAAATTCATGGCTCCGGTGTTCGAGATATTACTTGGTTTGATGCTGAGGGGGAGGAAATGACAGAAAAACAGTGGCAACAAGAGTCTATCAAAACTATTGCTATTTGCCTGAATGGAGAGGAAATTGATACCCCGAGTGAGACAGGACAACGCATTATTGGTAATACTTTTCTCTTGTGTTTTAATGCTCATCACGAACCGATTGATTTTATACTTTCTGAAGATTTACAAAAGTGGAAATGGCAAGTTTTAATCGATACGGCTGAGTCTCATATTATCGATTCTGGTGCTATTTATACTCAGGAAAAAACTATTCCTGTGACAGAGCGATCGATTATCGTTTTGCGTCGCTTATAGCTTTTAAGGTGGGCATTGTCCCACCTTAATATTATTGATAGCTTTCATTAATTACCGTACCGACCAAACAAGTGCGATCGAGATTCACTCCTTTTAAATTAGCACCCTCCAACTCGGCACAGAGTAAATTTGCTCCGGCTAAACTTGCCCCGGCTAAATTTGCTCCCCGCAAGTCTACTTCTTCTAAATTTGCCTCGCTTAAATTTGCCCCTTGTAGGTCAGCTTGTGCTAAATTTGCTCCCTTTAAATTCGCACTATTAAAGTTAACTCCTCGTAAATCTGCCCCCCGTAAATCTGCCCCTTGGAGATTCACTCCCGTTAGATTAGAACCACTCAAAAAAGCACCAGAAAGAGAGGCTTGGACGAACTTTGCCCCCATCAAATTCGTTCCTCGCAAATTACTTCCCCGCAAGTCTGCATTGCTTAAATCTGCCTGCATCAAATTTGCCCCCAAAAAATTAGCGCGCAGATCCGCTTGATTGAGATTTGCCCCTAATAAATTCGCCCCATCCAAACGTCCTCCTTTAAGAGTCGCCCGAGAAAAATCGGCACCGACTAAATTTGCCCCCGCCAAATTAATATTATCAAGTTGGCACTCCGAAAAATCTTCATCTTCCAAATTCATTCCCGAAAGTTGTTTGTTTTGTCCCGCACGAATTGTTTCAATGTTCATTTGTTTTTGTTATTAAGTTGTTTGTTATTGGTTGTTGTTGCCGATTTTCCAATTCATCCAGTAGCCAAATTCCCGTAGAAATTTTGGGTTGACTGGCTTGCAGTGTCATACCTTGCTGCATTCCCATGGCTAATAGCCCTAAAGCCTCGACTAATTTGGGATCGAAGATTTGCCCGGCTTTTGCTTGACAGTTGCTTAAAGCGTCTCCTAGGGGGTTCTCGCGACCTTCTTCCCGATACCGGACAATACAACACTGAAAATGGGCGATAAGTGCCAGAATCCTCGACTCTAGGGGAATATCATCATAGGATAATCCTTCCGGCTGTCCGGAGCCATCCCAATGCTCGCTCTTATAAGTGATAATGCGGGCGATCGCATTCAATTGGGGCATGATTCGTAAAATCGAGGCTTTGGGTAACAGTCCCTGTTTTTGCAGCATTTCCTCTTGGGCTTTTGACTGAGGATCGCTAACTTGGGTTGCACCTTGTAAGGGGGCGAGGCGATGCAACCACCCCGCCAGACGCAAGCGTTTGATTTGCCATGCGGGTAAGTCTAACAATTGTCCCATTGCTTCGGCGAGGGAAGCAACTTCGGCGGCGGCGTTGGGGTTAGTTGCATCGGCGCGATCGATCAGTTGTGCCATTCGCAGATATGCCTGCACTTCATTGGAGGTCACATTCTCGTCTAGCGATCGCGCTTCTGGGGTAGCACAATCGTGATGAATGGCGTGTAAATAATCAATAACTTTGGCCACGATCGCATTCAGGTCATCTCTCTGACAATGACCAAATTCTGCGGTCATGGTTTTAACCCGATCGCTTAAATACTGTTGCAGATCGCGATCGTATTCCCCGATCTGGGCGATCGTGAGTTCCACCGTTTCCCGAACTAATTCCGGTTCAAAGGTCCAAAACCCATAAAATTTTCGTTCTAAATCATTCTCGGGGATTCCGGTTTCTCCATAGTCCGAGTCGGATAATTCCTGACAGAGAACCATCGCCGTGTAGGTGGGCGAAAGAATGATTAAATGCCATTCTTGGGAGATGGGATCGTTGGGAGAGAGATCCACAAGGGAAATATTTTCTTTTTGCGAGGTGGGATGATCTGCCCAATGGCTGTCAGGAGTAGCTAAAATGACAATATCCGAGGCTTTTTCGGCAATATCTCCATAGCGATCGGCTTCTTGTAAATACCATTTTCCCTGCTGAAAAGCCGCGATCGCAATGGGTTTGCTCTCGGTTTCTAAGATAAAATCTTCGAGGGCGTGACATAGAGCAATAAGGGTATTTTTATAATAAACTCCCAAATTGAGGGAACGATTGGCCTTTTTCTGGGTTGTTGTGAGTTGTTGTAGGATTGAGCCTTGCAGCATTCTTTTTTCCGCGATCGATAATTCAGGGGAAGGTTTTGATCTGAAATTATTATGAGGTTATTATAATGCCCTTTCCTGTTTTGAGCGAGAAGAATCACAAAAGCAGAGAGAAAAATTCATCGCGTCTCTATCACTGCTGGGGAAAATTCAAACTCAAATTCAATCCATTTATAATTTTGGGATAGCGATCGCAGGTTTTTAGATATTTTTGCGTATTTTCACTCAGTTTTCACTCGGTGGGGTGAAAATGCGATACTTGCAATTGTTCGTCAAGCTACTAACAAAACATTAATAAATATGCAGGTTGCCAACAGTATTACAGAATTAATCGGTCGGACTCCTTTGGTACGACTGAACGTTATTCCTCAATCTCAAGGTTGTGTTGCTCAAATTCTCGTTAAATTGGAGGGAATGAACCCCGCAGCTTCGGTGAAAGACCGTATTGGGGTACACATGATTAATAAAGCGGAACAGGAGGGACTTATCAATGCCGCAGAAACTATATTAGTCGAACCCACTTCAGGGAATACGGGGATCGCCCTGGCTATGGCGGCGGCGGCGAAAGGTTATAAACTAATCTTGACGATGCCAGAAAGTATGAGTGTGGAACGTCGGGCGATGTTAGGGGCTTATGGGGCGCAGTTGGAACTCACTCCCGCAAAGACGGGGATGAAGGGGGCGATCGCCAGGGCGCAAGAAATTGTGGATAAGACTCCCAATGCTTATATGTTACAGCAGTTTAACAATCCGGCTAATGCGGAAATTCATCGCCTGACCACGGGTAAGGAAATTTGGGAAGATACCGAGGGACAAGTGGATTTTCTCATCTCTGGGGTAGGAACTGGCGGTACGATTACGGGGGTTAGCGAGTTTATTAAGGGGAAAAAATCTTCTTTTCAGGCGATCGCCGTCGAACCGGAAAACAGTCCAATTTTATCAGGAGGAGAACCCGGACCCCATAAAATTCAAGGGATCGGTGCGGGTTTTGTACCGGAAGTGTTAAATGTGGATGTAATTGATGAGGTGGTCAAAGTCAAGGATGAGGATGCTTTTATCTATGGTCGTCGTTTAGCGCGGGAAGAGGGGCTATTATCGGGGATTTCCACGGGGGCTATTCTTGCAGCCGCGATCGAGGTGGGCAAGCGTCCAGAGAATAAGGGAAAATTAATTGTCATGATTCAACCCAGTTTTGGGGAACGCTATCTCAGTACGCCTTTATTCCAAGTTCCCGATGAGAAGGTTGTCACGTTAGTTTAAGTTAGGATTGACCCATAACCAAGATGCTCCCACTACAATAAACCATAATGGGGGTAGTGCGAGCATCTTGCTCGCTATTTTTACAAAACTGAGATGCACCCAGATAAAATCCAATTTTTATCCAGAATTTACCATGAATTTACCAAATTATCTTGCTAAATATAGTTCTAAAAATCTTTTTTTGGCGATCGCCTTTCTCGTCTTAACTGCTTGTAGTACTTCTCGTTCAGTGGAACAAAACGACTATTCTCAAGAGAAAGAAATTGTGCCGCGATCGCCAGATAATCTCATTCCAACCGAAATTTTCACCCCTCAACCCATTCGCATTTCCCTCGATCGCCTTCCCAATCCTTTTTCTACCAGCAGTGCGTCCAAAAGTCCTCAAGTTGTTTCTATTCCTAACAATCCTAGCCTTAATGTTCCCCAAGGATTTCAGGTGAATATTTTTGCCGATAATTTAGATCGTCCTCGTTGGTTAGCATTAACCCCCACAGGAGATGTTTTAGTTACGGAAACCCGTCAAAATCGCATTCGTTTATTAAAGGACAAAGATGGAGATGGTTTTGCAGAAACTCGCAACACTTTTGCAGATGCTGAAAATGACTTAAATATTCCTTTTGGAATGACCTTTTCTGATGATGCTTTTTTCTTGGGAAATACTAATGCAGTGCGTCAATATAGTTATCGCGAAGGACAAGAAGAACTAGAAGGAAGAGGAACAAAAATTATTGATTTACCAGGAGGAGGATACAATCAACATTGGACGCGCAATGTTGTTATTTCTCCAGATCGGAAAAAGCTCTATATTTCTGTGGGTTCTCGTTCTAATGTTGATGTTGAAGAATTACCTCGCGCTTCCGTACAAGTTACCAATATAGACGGATCGAACCAGAAAACCTTTGCTTTTGGGTTAAGAAATCCTGTCGGTTTGGATTTTCATCCCGTGACGGAAGAACTTTATACAACTGTAAATGAACGGGATGGGATGGGGGATGATCTCGTTCCTGATTATTTTACTCGCATTCGAGAAGGGGAGTTTTACGGCTGGCCATTTACATATTTAAGTCCTAACTTACTCGATCCGCGTCAACTGCAAAATGGTCGCAGTAAAAACCCAGAATTAGCAGCAAAAACCCTGACTCCCGATGTTTTATTTCAATCTCATTCTGCGGCTTTAGGGCTACAATTTTACGATGGAGAAACCTTTCCTAAAAAATATCATAATGGTGCATTTGTAGCCTTTCGTGGGTCTTGGAACCGCGATCGCGGAACGGGATATAAATTGGTTTTTGTTCCTTTTGATGATACAGGCCGACCGACGGGGGAATATGAAGATTTTTTAACAGGTTTTCTCCTCGATCCATCAATTCCTTCCACTTGGGGACGACCTGTGGGATTATTGGTATTACCCGATGGTAGTTTGCTATTTACGGAGGAAGCAAACGGACGTATTTATCGCATTCAGTATGGGGGGAATAGGGAATAGGGAATAGGGAATAGGCAACAGAAAATTTAGATATTTTTTAGAGCTTTATTCCTAATAATCAGTAATCAATAAAAAAGAGAGAAAAAATGACACCACAAATTTATCATGCCCTCGGTTTGCATATGCACCAACCTCCAGGGAATTTGAAACTATTAATCGAAGAGAATCCCTTTGAAGCCGAGCAAATTATGCGCTGTTACGAAAGAGCGGTACGCTATGCCAATTTACTGCAAGATGCTGCTTGTTTGCAAGTGGGTTTTTCGGGGATTCTCTTGGAACAATTTCTCGATCCTGAAATTATCGAAAAATATGCACCATTTATTAACATTCCCGATATGCTCGATCGCTACGGCAAGGCGAACAATATCGAGTTAATTGGCATGGGATACTATCATCCCATTTTCCCACTTATTCCGCAACGGGATTGGCAAGAACATTTAGTGCGAGGAAAAGAGATTGTCGAGAAAGCATTTGGACGTTCTCCTACCGGTTTTTGGCCGCCAGAAATGGCATTTTGTATGGAGATGATTCCCGCATTAGTTGAGGTGGGATATTCCTATGTTGTTGTCGATGGGGTGCATATTAAACCCGAAAGCGGCATCCTCGATATTTACAAGCCTTATCGGGCAACTTATGAGGGCAAAACTATTGCAATTATACCACGAGAACGAGATATTTCTAATGCTCAAGAAAGCGGCACCGATCCGGTTTGGTTCGATCGCGAAGTCTGTCAGAAAGTCGCGCATTCTCCTGCACCAGATGCACCGCGTTTAGTTACAACTTGGTCTGATGGAGAAAATGGCGGTTGGTTCCGACAAATGCACGAACAATCGGGCTTTTTTGGTCACTTTTTCACCCCATTTATTGAGATGATTCGCAATAATTCTACGTCCTTGCGATCGCTAAAATTATCGGACTATTTGCAAGAACATCCTCCAGAAGAGGAAGCATTTGTGCAAACAGGGGCATGGAATGTGGGTAATACCTCCGGATTCGATCTGAGTCAATGGGCGGGTTCTGAGGCGCAAAAACAGGCAGTAGAAACGATTTGTCGGGTCAGCGATCGCTATTGGAAAATTGTCGATTCTGGGAACAATTTATCAGCAACAGGACAACAGTTTTTAATAGAAGCAAGGGAATGGATTCTCGAAGGGGAAACCAGTTGTTTCTTATTTTGGGGAGATGATTGGGTTCCTAAATTATACGATCGCACTCGTCCCGCAGAAGCATTACTAGATCGTGTTGAATCCGAGTTATTGGCATTAACCCATTAACCCATTAATTAACTTCTCCTCGCTTTAAAAAGACGGGGATTTTAATTCGACAAAAAAGCAGGGAAAATTGCTCTTTCCCTGCTCAAAAATAGATAATGAAATAACTCGCAATTTAAGGGATTATTTGAGAGAAGCTAAAACATCTTGAGCGTGAGTGGAGGTATTAACACTCGCATCAACTTTCGAGATCGTGCCTTCTGCGTCGATAATATAGGTAACGCGCTTGGAATAACCGCCACCTTCAACATCGTAGGCTTTAGTAATTGCTCCATCAGTATCCGTGAGGAGAGTAAAGGGTAAGCCATATTTCTCCTTGAACATTGTATGAGAGGCTTCGTCGTCCATGCTTACCCCTAAAACAACAATATCTTTGCTTTGATACTCTTCGTATCGATCGCGGAAACTTTGAGCCTGTTTCGTACACCCTGGCGTATCATCTTTAGGGTAAAAGTATAAAACGACAATTTTGCCTGCAAAATCCGTCAGAGAAACGGTATTGCCTTTATCGTCTTTAGTGGTGAAATTGGGGGCTTTCGTGCCAACTGTTAATGCCATGAATCTTGAATTCCTCCGAGAGATGAATATTTATTCTGTTTAAATTTTACAATACTTTACAGTGACCTTTTTATTGTTTGCCCGATCGCCATGTCCAGTTCGACTTTACCCCCCATTATTTATTCCCAACCAACCCTCGATCGCGCCTCCCGTGCCTTGGGTTGTGCGCCTTTTACTGTAACTTTGTTTGCAGCAATGCGATCGCAAGGAATTTCCTTAAACGCGATCGCCGGCTCTTCGGGAGTAGAAAAAAACTATACCCAGCATCCTCTGTTAGAATTAAGTGCAGAAAGCAACCTAATTTGGTTGATTCAAGTGGGTTTATTGCGGCGAGAAGTAGACGGACAAGGCATTACCGACAGTTTTCGCCTCACCCCTTTAGGACACCAACTCGTGAAACAATGGGAAATGCAGGGAGAGTCCTTTTCTTCCGTATCCTGGTGCGATCGCATTGCTAATGCTGCACATCGCTGGCTAAGACTCCCCATTTAAGATAAATAGGACTTACATTAACGGGCAAGATGTCCGCACTACCATAGCCAGAGAATACAGTAGTGGGAGCGTCTCGCTCCCTAGCTGCGTAAGTCCTAATAAATCTTCCCAACTCCCAACTCCCAACTCCCAACTCCCAACTCCCAACTCCCAACTCCCAATTCCCTACTCCCAATTCCCT
Organism: Spirulina sp. 06S082; assembly: GCF_034932145.1. Classification (NCBI taxonomy): domain Bacteria; kingdom Bacillati; phylum Cyanobacteriota; class Cyanophyceae; order Spirulinales; family Spirulinaceae; genus Spirulina; species Spirulina sp. 06S082. The sequence goes on from NZ_JAYGHV010000135.1 coordinate 15,297, forward strand.
ATATTAAGTGAAAGCAATAATGGTGGTGGGAACAACATCCCACGCAGGAAAATCTATGTTAGCGACGGCACTCTGTCGCATTTTTTCTCGTAAAGGCTGGCGGGTGGCTCCTTTTAAAGGTCAAAATATGGCCTTGAATGCCTATGTTACCTCGACAGGGGGTGAAATTGGTTACGCCCAAGCCGTACAAGCGTGGGCGGCGGGGGTTAGCCCTTGGGTGGAGATGAACCCCATTTTGCTCAAGCCCCAAGGGGATATGACCTCTCAAGTGATTCTGCGGGGAGAGGCGATCGGACATACTGGCGCACAGGACTATTACGAGAATTTTTTTGAGCGCGGTTGGAGTGCAATTCAAGAATCTCTACAACATTTAGCAGGTGAATTTGATTTTGTCGTTTGTGAGGGGGCAGGAAGTCCGGCAGAAATCAATCTCAAACATCGAGATTTAACGAATATGCGGGTTGCGAAGTATTTAAGTGCGCCGACGGTATTGATCGTAGATATCGATCGCGGTGGGGCATTTGCTCATGTTGTCGGTACTTTAGAATTATTAGACCCCGATGAACGAGCCTTAATCAAGGGTGTGGTGATCAATAAGTTTCGCGGACAGCGATCGCTTCTACAATCGGGGATCGATTGGCTGGAAAATTACACTAAAATTCCTGTTTTAGGGGTCATTCCTTGGCGAGAGGGGATATTCCCAGCAGAAGACTCACTATCTTTATTAGAGAGGCGATCGCGCAAACCTAATCGAGAATTGACCATTGCGGTGATTCGCCTACCTCGAATTGCCAATTTTACGGACTTCGATCCCCTCGAGTCAGAACCTACCGTAGAGGTTAAATATGTGGGTTTAGAGGGGGATTTAGGCTATCCTGACGCGGTAATTATTCCAGGATCGAAAACAACCCTCTCCGATCTGAGAGCCTTGCACGAAAGCGGTATGACGGCCAAAATACAAGATTATGCGGCGGCGGGAGGGATTATTTTGGGGATTTGTGGCGGTTTCCAAATGTTAGGACAAAGTGTGAGCGATCCCGACGGTTTGGAAGGAAGCGATCGCCAAATCACGGGATTAAAACTCTTACCTGTAAAGACAACCCTCGATCGCCGCAAAATCGTGCGCCAGCGTGTTTGTACGTCGAATTACCCTCAATCTTTGCCCGTGGATGGGTATGAGATTCATCAGGGACGCACGATAATTCTCACTAAACAGTCAGAACCTCCCCCATGCCATTACTTATTCAGCGATACCGGTTTGGGTTTAGTCAATTCTTCTTTTTCTGTCTGGGGTTGCTATTTGCACGGATTATTCGATAATGGACCCTGGCGGCGATCGTGGCTCAATCACGTCAGACAGGGACGAGGCTTAATTTCCTTACCTACAGGTGTACCTAATTATCGAGAACAACGAGAGGCAATTTTAGATGCGATCGCCGATTTGGTCACAGAAAATGTAGATTTAAAGCCACTTTTGCCGAGTAGGGGTTTGGTCTCCAAACCCTAATTTTGCCGATCCAAACTAGGAAAGAGAATCAGGATCGATCCCTAATTGTAAAAGGCGCTCCCTCATTTTTTGCAAGTCAGATTCGGCGCGATCGGCTCTTGATTGTTGGCGATCGCGTTCATCTTCAGCCAGAATAGCTCTTTGTTGTTGACGCTCCTTCTCCAGTCGTTCGCGCTCTTTCTCTACTCGTTCGCGCTCTTTCTCTACTCGTTCGCGCTCTTTCTCCAGTCGTTCGCGCTCTTTCTCTACTCGTTCGCGATCGCGTTGTTCGACCACTTCAACAAAATCAACAAAACGCTCTCCATTGGGATGAAATAAAACCAAATCCCCCTCACCTGTAGTAAATTTTACACCCAAAAGCGGACTTTTCCATCCCTCCATTTGAGTAATTTCTTTTAAATTCTTCCCTTTTCTCAACCATCCTTGTAAGCGATTCTTTTTCGGATTGTACAAGTAATATTCTTCGATTCCATGCTGTTGATAAAATGTAAATTTTGTCTCCATATCCTTCTTTTTATTACCGGGAGAAAGGATTTCAAACGCCACTTGCGGAGCAGTATTATCTTCTTTCCACTGCATATAAGAACCTCTATCTCCTTTCGGTCGTCCCAACACTACCATTACATCCGGTGCTTGTCTTTGGGGTTCTTCTTGTTCGATAACTTCCTGTTGAGTTAACTTAACTGGATACCATAATAAATCAGCAGCCACGAAAACATCGTCTCTATCTTTAAACAGAGCATCGAGACCACCTTTAATAGTGAAAATTAAGCGTAATTGTGTCGTGTTGTCAGCCAAGGGTTTACCGTCACTGTCAGGATAGAGAAGTTCGTCTTCTATGGTGGAAGGAGAGAGTTGTTGTACCATTGTCTTAAAGAAAGAGTGGATACATTTAACTCTATTATACGAGGGTTATAAGAGGGTTTGGTGACCAAACCCCTACATTAGGTTAAAATAGTCTTATGGTAACTTGGGGATTTAGTGCATGAGTATAGGCGTTGCGGTTGTCGGTACCGGATTCGGTCAAAAAATTCACATCCCTGGATTTCAACATCACCCCGAAATTGAGGTGGTTGCAGTTTGGAATCGGGATTTAGGCAAAGCTAAGGCGATCGCGGACTCTCAGCAAATTCCTCATGCTTTTAATCGTTTGGATAAGTTACTTTCTCTCCCAGAAGTTGAAGCGGTAAGTGTCTCTACACCCCCTTTCCTGCACTACGAGATGGCGAAACAGGTTTTAGAAGCGGGGAAGCATTTGTTATTAGAAAAGCCTATGACCCTGCGGGTTAGCGAAACAAAAGAACTTTATCAATTGGCGCAACAAAAGGGTTTAATTGCGATCGCCGATTTTGAGTATCGCTTTGTCCCAGCTTGGCAAAGATTGGCAGAATTATTACAGGAAGGCTATGTTGGCCAAACTCGACTCATTAAAATTGATTGGTTAGCCGTCAGTCGGGCTGACCCCGATCGCCCTTGGAATTGGTATTCTCGCAAAGATAAGGGGGGCGGTGCTTTGGGGGCGATCGGTTCTCACGCTTTCGATTACATTCACTGGTTATTCGGACCGGTTAAACGTTTGTGCGCTCATTTAAGTTGTGCAATTCCCCAACGTCCCGATCCCGCCGATGGGGGGAAACTCAAACCCGTAGATGCTGACGATACTTGCACGATAATGCTGGAATTGGCAGACGGTACGCCCTGTCAGGTTTCCCTCAGTTCTGTGACTTATCAGGGAAGAGGGCATTGGGTCGAAGTTTATGGCGATCGCGGTACTCTTGTTCTTGGTAGCGACAATCTTAAAGATTATGTTCACGGTTTTCACTTATATGCTGCTTTGGCGGGTCAGAATTTATCTGAGCAAGAAATACCTAAACGCCTCGCTTTTCCACAAGTCTTTACTGATGGACGTTTAGCTCCTTTTATTCGTGTCGCGGATCATTGGCTGAACTGTATTAAGTCTAGTCAAAATAACTCACCTTCTTTAAAGGAGGGTGTTTATTCGCAGTTACTGATGGATTTAACTCACGAATCCCATGAAAAGAAATGTTGGGTTGATGTCCCGAAATATTAACTCATCCCTTGGGATGTATCTCAAAAATGTAAATCTATTATTCAGTTCACTAGTGGTCTGTCATGCCTAAAATGATGGGTATAGCCCGATCCGCCAGGGATTGAAAATCCCTTCTTACTTGGTTGGATATGCTGAGGAAACCTCAGCATCCCCCAAGCGCTGTCTCATACGAAAAATCCATTGAAATGGATTATGGTTATCGCGATTATAAGTACATGGGCAAATTTAATTTCATACCTATCGTTTTTATGCGGATTTATCTCTTGCTTTTAGATAAATTGCTATGCAATTTTTTTTGATTATTTACTTAATATTACAATTCATTTAGTGTTGCTATATAAAAAAACGACATTAAATTTTCATGCCGTTTCCATTAATTCGACTTCTGAAGAAGCCATAAGCAGGCGCACTGGTGTACGGTACGAGACGAGAAAGAATGTTTCCATTAATTCGACTTCTGAAGAAGCCATAAGTGGCTCTTTGCTCGTGACAGGCATTCAGGTAAATGGAGGTTTCCATTAATTCGACTTCTGAAGAAGCCATAAGGTAACCTTGTTGCCAGGATTCGGTTTGAAAAGAATGTTTCCATTAATTCGACTTCTGAAGAAGCCATAAGCTGTTTTTGTTTTGGAGCTTGGATTTATTTCCAATCGTTTCCATTAATTCGACTTCTGAAGAAGCCATAAGCAAATTTTGGTTGAGGTCCAGGCTGACATGCTCCACGTTTCCATTAATTCGACTTCTGAAGAAGCCATAAGCTTTGGGGTACTTGTACAGGTTCGCTATGGACGATGAAGTTTCCATTAATTCGACTTCTGAAGAAGCCATAAGTCAACCCCACCCCGGACAGGGGAGGGTAAGGTTCGAGTTTCCATTAATTCGACTTCTGAAGAAGCCATAAGCCGCTAACACAGCCGCTAACTAACTGTTTCGCGATTGTTTCCATTAATTCGACTTCTGAAGAAGCCATAAGGGACCCTAAATAGAACCCTTACTCTGACTGGATTCTAGCAGACGATTTTGTGGCAGTCAAGTCAAACCCCAAATAATTGAGGCCAATTCGCAATAAGTCCTTGTGAAAAACCTCCGAAACCCAGTTATGACAGCACTTCCGGGGCAGATGACGAAAGAATAAGGGTTATAGCGTTTTTCAGACCCCTACGAACGGTGTATTTCAAGATAAAAATAACTTTATAGACTGATATTTTACTGTATTCGCATTAAACTTCAGTTATTGAGGCCGACTTACAAGTTAAAATCTCGAAACCCACGGCAAATCAGCACCTTGCATTGTGTAGATAGAAAAAATAAAAGAGATATTTTTGATCCTCTAGTGGTCTGTCAAGGATTTTTTGGCAGGTAAGGGCGATCGCGATAACCCTAATCCATTTCAATGGATTTTTTGTATGAGACAGGGATTTTCAATCCCTGGCGGATCGGGCTATACTCATTATCCCTGGCGGATCGGGCTATACTCATTATCCCTGGCGGATCGGGCTATACTCGTTATCCCTAGCGGATCGGGCTATACTCATTATCCCTAGCGGATCGGGCTATACTCATTATCCTTGGCGGATCGGGCTATACTCGTTATCACCCCTCAAATTGTTGGGCGTAAAACTGGGCATAACGGCCGTTTTGGGCGATTAATTCTGCGTGGGTTCCCAACTCTATAATCCTACCATTCTCTAAAACAAACAGGCGATCGGCTTTGCGGACAGTGGCGAGACGATGGGCGATAACAAACACCGTGCGATCGCGCATAATGCGGTCTAAGGCTTCTTGTACCAGTGCCTCCGATTCCGAGTCTAACGCAGAAGTAGCTTCATCGAGAATCAGTAAACGAGGATTGAAAAATACCGCCCTGGCGATCGCAATGCGTTGGCGCTGTCCTCCCGATAAAGTAGTGCCGCGCTCCCCTACATAAGTGTGATAACCTTGAGTGAACTGGCTGATAAACTGATGGGCGTTGGCAATTTTGGCCGCCGCTTCAATGGCTGCAAAATCTACATCTGGCTGACCAAAAGCGATATTTTCCGCGATCGTACCAGAAAATAACATGGTTTCTTGCGGCACAATGCCAATTTGTCGGCGCAGGCTTTTGAGGGAGACATCGCGAATATTGGTGCCATCAATGAGAATTTCCCCTGCATCGGGGTCGTAAAACCGGGGGAGAAGATTAACTAAAGTTGTTTTTCCCGCCCCAGAATGCCCTACTAAGGCGATCGTTTCTCCTGGACTGGCGAGAAAATTAAGAGCGTGTAAGACTCGTTTTTCTGGGGCATAACTAAAACTAACCTGGCGAAATTCTACCTTACCCGAGGTAGGAGGTAGGGCGATCGCGTTTGATTTCTCCTCGATCGCCGGTTTAATCTTTAAGATGGCAAAAATGCGATCGACGGAGGCTTCCCCTTGTTTAAATTCGTTGTAATTATTGGTGCTAATAGTAATCGGATCGATCAGCATTCCTACTGCTGCTAAATAGCCGATAAACTCGCTTCCCGTAAGGTTATTTTGGGAGATTTGCCAACCGCCGAGGAAAAAGATAAAAATGAAACTACAAGCATACAAAAAACCCACCACAACCATTTGAAAAGCCTTAATTCTTTCGGCGGTATATTTTGCCCGTCGGTTGGCTTCTGCTTCCACCATAAAACGACTGAGGGTAAATTCTTCTGCTGCAAATCCTTGGACGAGACGAATACCACTAAAAAACTCAATTAATAATGCTGATAAATTTGAGATACGACTTTGGGCGCGATGGGAAAATTTGAGCAGGCGATCGCCAAAAATCCCCACTAATACTGCCATTGCTGGGGCAACCAGAAACGCAGCCAGGGTTAATTGCCAATTGAGATAAATCATGGAAGCCAAGACGACAATTAACTGCAAAACGCAGGGAATAAACTGATGAAAAAGTTGGTTTACCACTTCCCCAATGCGATCGATATCTTCCGTTAAACGATAAGATAAATCCCCAGTTTTCGTCGTTTCAAAATAACTCAATCCCAATTTTTGTGTATGAGAATAAACCTGTTTTCGCAGATCGAGGGCAATTTGCAAAGCTGCTTTTGCCATGAGAGAATCTTGACCATAAAGGGCGATCGCCCGAATCACAAATACCGCGATCGCTAACCCCGCAATTTTAGCACTAATGTTAATATCCCCCTCTCCCACAGCAGCCGCCAAACGTTCCGCCAGCCAAATCATAATCGGCCAACTTGCGGTAAAGAAAAGCGTACAAACTAAGGCCAAAGCAATGGTGATACTTTGGGGAAGAATATAGGGAGGTAATAGCCGATAATTGGAACGAATTTTCAAATTATTGATTAGTAATTAATTCTCTTTGTGGACCACGAATTGTTCAGTATTCAGAGATAAATTGCCCTCAAATGTAAAACCTGCATTAATGGGATAAAAAGGTTGATGAATGCTAATTAATTGGGCGAGAGTTCTTTTTAGACGAATGCGAGAAACGATCGCATCGACAAACCCGTGTTGCAACAAATATTCTGAGGTTTGGAAGTCATCGGGGAGTTTTTCCCGCAGGGTTTGTTCGATCACCCGCCGCCCCGCAAAGCCAATAGCCGCCTTGGGTTCAGCCAAAATCAAATCTCCCAACATGGCAAAACTGGCGGTGACTCCCCCCATCGTCGGATGAGTTAACACGGGAATATAGAGTAATCTAGCTTGGCGATGGCGTTCTAATGCCCCCGATATTTTTGCCATTTGCATTAAACTTAACATTCCTTCCTGCATTCTCGCGCCGCCAGATGCACAAACAATGATTACTGTCAAGCATTCATTTGTACCATATTCAATCAAACGACAGAGTTTTTCCCCAACGACAGATCCCATACTTCCCCCCATAAACTGGAAATCCATCACCCCGAGGGCAACGGGTAAGCCATCGAGAAGTCCAGTTCCGGTTTGTACCGCATCTTTTAACTTTGTTTTCCCTTGGTATTCTCGCAGGCGATCTTTGTAGGGTTTGCGATCGCGGAAATTAAGCGGATCTACAGGTTGAATATTCTCGTTTAATGGTTTCCATGTTTTGGCATCTATCAGTTGACGAATGCGTTCGTTGCTGTCTACCCGTAGGTGATGGTCGCATTCTAAGCAAACCATTTGATTAACCTGTAAATCCTTGGTATAAGCCAATACACCGCAACTTGGGCATTTCGTCCATAACCCATCGGCGATTTCTCGTTCTTGGTGTTGTTGGTTTGCGGTTTCAGATTTTTCTCGATTGGCAAACCAGTCAAATAAAGACATAAGTAATTAAAAAATTTTATCTTTTGTTGTGAAATTATGACTCGGGTTCGAGTTCTTCTTCCTTGGGACTCAATAACAGCAAGGCCGTCCATTTGTCTTGGGGATGAACTTGGATTGCAGCTTGTCCCGAGAGAAAACAACCACTTGCCCCAACATTGACAATGCGACAAGGAATATCGTAACTAACGAGGATTTGCTGCATAAGGTCGGCTTCCCAGCGCATACTGGTCGTTCTCAAAGTGATCCAAGATACAGAATTCATCTTATCAAGAGTTGCGATCGTTGTTAATTTCTCCCGATTCTAGCGTCAGGGAAGGCTAACTTAGGGGGAAAAATAGGTTTTGATAGGTTGAGAGAATGATTTCTCCCCAAAAGAGAGATAAAAATGCGCCGATCGCCAAGAAGGGTCCGAAAGGTAGAACTTTCTCTCGTTGCCACCAACCCATCGCGATCGCCCCTCCTCCGAGGAATGCCCCCAGGCCGCAAGCGAGAAATCCTGTCAATAGTAACAATTTCCAACCCAACCAGGTTCCCATCATGGCAGCTAATTTAGCATCTCCGGCTCCCATTGCCGTGCGTCCGTAGAAGGTGGAAGCGAGAAAGGCGATCGCCTCAAATAACCACAATCCCACAACTGCACCGCTAATTCCTGTTACCAAACTTTCGAGACTGCCGGAAATTTCCCCAGTTTCTTGCCATCCCCAGAACAGCATAAAACCTAAACCCGCAATTAAACCGGATTGCGTCAGGGCATTGGGTAGGGTAAAAGTATCGAGATCGATGAGAGAAAGTGCCAGCAACCAACTTAAAAATATCCAGTATCCGAGGGTTTCCCAACTCGTGCCAAAGCGCCAAAAAACGAGCAAAAATAAGACTCCTGTTGCAGTTTCTACTAAAGGATAGCGCGGAGAAATTGGCGCTTGGCAATGCTTGCATTTCCCTTTCAGATGCAACCAACCCAAGATAGGAATATTTTCTCCTTTTCCCAGTTTTGTTAAACAGTGGGGACAGCGAGAAGGAGGAGAAATAATAGAAAGTTGGGCAGGAATGCGATAAACGACAACATTTAAAAAACTCCCGATCGCAGACCCAAAGGCAAAAATAAGGATTACTGTGACTAGAATTAATAAAATTCCCATTAACTCTTACCAATTACTGAACAATCAATATCTTTAAAATCGCGATTGACTTCCCGGTAATTTGTTTTAATACCACTTCTTTGAATGCCTCCATTTTTAACATTAAAACCGACAATTTCTCCCTCTAGTTCCGGGATAATTCGACAAGCATATAAGCCCGATCGCCCTGGCAGAATAAGATCGGGAGATTGGGGATTAAAATTCTGCCAATGAGAAGCCGTTAAACCTTGTAATCCTCCAGCTTGATGAGTTGTCGGGGCAAAATCCCCCTTTCCCCACGTTGAATAAATCAATTTATATTCTCCTTGAGTGTCTTGATAGAGTTGAGGAACTTCCATTTCGGAATACCAGCCCGATTGTGAAATAGGAGGCAAACTTTCCCAGTTTAATAAACTACCATCGCGAGAACGTAATAAGGCGATCGCCCCTTTCTTGCCCAAAGGAAGATGAATAGATTTTGCTGATAGTAACATAAAAATTTGCCCGCGATCGCGAAATAAAAAGGGATCGCGCCAAGCATGAGTACTGGAGTCCCCCACAACATTTTTCGGTTCGTAAAATTGGCGATCGGGGGCAATGCGAATATCGGGGAGAGGCTGCCATTGTTTCGCGTCTATTGTTTCTGCGTAAGCAATGCCGATATTTTGTGTCATTCCGTCATCTTCTTGTTGATTTCTAGAGGTATAAAACATCAAGAAACCTTGTTTTATTTTAATAACATCTCCCGTCCAAATTGAGGTATTATCCCAGCGTTGAGAACTCGCAGAAAGTACATTATAATCGATCCATTTTATTGCTCTAAAATCTTCTGTTGTTCCATATCCCACCCGCGCAAAAAAATGATGGCGATCGCTGGCTGCGAGATGGCGATCGGCATTAAGATAAAAAAGGTGATAAATCTGAGATTTCTTGTCGTAATAATACCAAAAATCCCAAACATAATAATCTGAATGTTGCAGTAGGGGTTTGGTCTCCAAACCCTTTTCTATGAATTTATCCTTTTCTATGAATTTATCCTTTTCTATGAATTTATCCACCAATACAACCTTTTCTATGAATTTATCCACCAATACAACCATTTACCCACCAATACAACCGGTGTAGCAGGAGCAGAGGGGTTTGGAGAGG
>NZ_JAYGHV010000136.1:0-25208 GCF_034932145.1 Spirulina sp. 06S082
CTGGTTGCAGAGAAATTTCCATACAAATCCTCCAAAATCTAACTCAGCATAACATTTTTTTCACCTGCGCGATCGCACTCCCCTCCTTTCTACCTCAAAACCCAAAAAAGAGGAAATGCGATCTCTAATTTTTGTATGCGTCTTGTCGATGTCTCACTCGCACGATCCGAAGTGCTTTTTCATCATCATCAATTTCATAAATTACACGATAATTGCCAACACGAATTCGGTATAGATAATCATCTCCTTTGAGCTTAACTACACCATCTGGACGAGGATCGAAACATAATTCTTCTACAGCTTCGCCAATTCGTTGTTTAATATCCGTTGGAAGTCCTCGAAATTCTTTAGCAGCCGAGTTTTTAAATCCCAGGGAGTATTTACTTTCTGTCATTAATTTCTTGCTCCATCTCAGCTTTTAAATCCTCCCAAGAAACTTCCGATTCATCTTTACGAGACTGAGAAATAAGAAGATCGTAAAAATCTTCCCATAATTCTCCCCATTCTTCCAAGCTGATTAATACTGCTTTTTTAGCACCTGTTTCATCCACAACAAATTGAATACCCTTCATAAAACACCTCAATAACATTCTAAAAATATATCCTTTTATTTTAGCAGATCAAAATTAACCCAACTAATAGAATTTGCGCTTCACTCATCCCCTGATGGCGATCGTTGACCACGGACGAATTTGCTCACTAGCTAAGAAGTTGCGGCTGAGTTGAGTTATTTATCTTTGCTGCTGTTGAATGCGCCGACGCAATGCTCTCAAAGCCGGACTTCTACCGATCGCCATACTCTCTTCTAGGGTTTCTGTAACGATATCTAATATGGGTAAATTGGGAAATATTGAACTCGTTAAAACCTGCTGATATTGCTCTAATTGCAAAATATAAATATTCAGTTGTTCCCCTTCGTAAATCCATAGCTCCCGAACACCTAAACTGATATAAGCGCTCATCTGAGTTCTGGAAGTAACATCCACTTCAATTGCCAGATCCGGAGGAGGATCGATCGCCAGATCGATACGACGTTTTCCACGCACCCGCGCATGATTTTCAATGTAAAAACATTGATCGGGTTCGACTCCGCTTGCCATAGATTGCTCTTTAAAAGTTGTCGAACCAAAACACTCACAATCTATTTCTAGTTCGTCAAGCAAAATTTTAATAATATCGCCGATAATTTCTTTATTGACTTCATGTTCTGGAGACGGCATTCTAATTTCTAGGGTTTTATTGCTGTAAGCAATACGAGTTTTTCTGCGATCGCCGAGTTCGTTCAAGATTGCTTCAAATTCAGACCAATTGAGATTGCAAATTTGCAATCGCTGTCCAGTCGGAATATTGAGTTGCTGGAGTTGAAGTGTCACCATAATTCTTTAATAATAAAGTCCTCCCAACTCTATCTCAATATAACATTTTGCCAACTTAACGATCGCACTCAATCAGGAATCAGTATAGTGAGAAATCGGCGTGCCAATTTGAGTTAAATCGATCGCATATCCTCCCGTTACAAGATAGACCGTTGAAGCGATCGCGCCAATACGTCGCGTTAAATTACCCAGGCGATCGCGAAACTTACGACCCAGAGGGTAAGCTGGGACCAAACCCCATCCCGTCTCCTCCGCCACCAAAATCACCTCTCCCCGCGCTTGCTGCAAACTTTCTAACAAATTGACCACCATTTCCTCCCATTCTTCCTCCCCGCGATCGAGAACATTTGCCAACCACGTTCCCAAAGAATCCACCAAAAAACAATCCTTCTCCTGTATTGTCTGAATTGTTGCAGCCAACTCCACCGGAACAAGTAATGTTTTCCACTCCGTTGGACGACGTAAAGCGTGGCGATCGATCTTGATTTGCCACTCCGGATCGTCGGGATTTTCCTGTGCTGTTGCGACATAACTCACCATTTTTGTTGAATTGTACGCCAATTGTTCCGCCCATGCACTTTTCCCCGAACTAGCCGGACCGATCGCCAAAATTAAAGACTGAGATGATTTTTTTAGAGACATTTTTCAAAATTAAGGTGAAGAATGCAAAGAAGAACCAATACAATAGGAGCAGAGAAATTTAAAACGGCATGAGAGGATAACCTCAAAACCAGAAAAATTTCCCTTGGCGATCGCGGACAGCAGCCAATTTAATTGCCATCCCGAGTCAGGCCAAAGTTAAATAGTGGCGAGAGATCAACATGAGACCAGAACTACGACGCATCGAAACAGCTTTAGCTCAACTCGACAGAAATCCCCGAGAACGGCGAAACTATCGAGAAACAAAACTCCCACTTCGGCAAGAAGCACGCAATCCCTCCTTTGCTCTCGCCAAACCCGTCTCATTACCCTCTACTCAACTTTCTCCTTCTCAACTTTCCCAGTCTCAATTATCTCCCTCCTCGCAACTCTCCCAGTCTCAATTATCCCCTTCCCGATTATCCCCTTCCCGACTCTCTCAATCTCAAAAGACCCCAACAGCATCCTTTCCCCAACCCTATCAAAGTCAGCTAACAACCCTACCACGATTGCAATCGGCGCAAATTAGCAAGCATCGCCACGGTGTTAATCCAGCCCTTGCCACAAACTTGCTCAAAGAAATTGAAGAAATTACAATGAATTGGCAGCGAGAACTCAAAAAAGTTTTGATTGCCATTCAAGACCTTTACCTCGAAGGTCCTATTGTTGATGGCTGGCTTGAATCTCAATCTCCCCTTCCCGATCGCGCCGATTCCCCATCACACTCATCGAGTTTAGAACACTCTAACTCATCTTATCGTCCAGGATATCGCCTTTGCGGTTTGGATGAAAATGGTCGTCTCTGGTCGAGAACTTGTCCTCCTGAGCAAGTCGCGGGTGTTAGTGTCGCGATCTCTCGTTATCAAAAATTGCGCCAATTGCTCAAAAGCAAACAAACTCTGGAAAATCGCCTCAGTAATCTTGCCGAAACATTAGTGATAGTTCACGGCAAGCTGAAAGAAGAGGTTTAAATATTTCTCACTTCTTACCTATTTCTCCGTTCTCAACCTTTTCTAACAACCAAGATAATGACCCAATATTCTACATCCGAATCTGAAAAGAAAATTCCTGTTTCGGTTCTCATTCCAGCGAAGAACGAAGAATTAAATATGCCTAAATGTTTGGAATGTGTCTCCAGAGCAGATGAAATTTTTGTTGTAGATTCCCATAGTAGCGATCGCACCATAGAAATTTGTAAGGAACAGAGTGAAATCTATGATATAAAGATAGTTCAATTTGATTATGAACGAGGAAGCTGGCCAAAAAAGAAAAATTGGGCGTTAGAAAATCTGAAATTTAAGCACGAATGGGTATTAATTGTTGATTGTGATGAACAGATTACGGACGAACTTTGGAGAGAGATTGAGAACATTATCGAAAATCCTCAATACGATGGTTACTATATCAATCGTAAAGTTTATTTTTTCGATCGCTGGATTAAATATGGTGGAAAATATCCCGATTGGAATTTGCGTTTATTTAAACACGCAAAAGGTCGCTACGAGAACTTATTAACAGAAGATGGTTCTGACACGGGAGATAATGAAGTTCACGAACACGTTATTTTAGATAAGGGTTCTCAAGAAGGTTTTATTGAAAATGCACCGATGATCCACATGGATTTCAAAAATATTTCTGCGTGGTTAGCTCGTCACAATCGTTATTCTAATTGGGAAGCGAGGTTTTATGATAATCTTCGTGAAGGGGTTTACGAAAAATCCGTCGCATCACATCAAGGCAGGATTATTCAGCCTAAATGGTTTCAAGGAACTCCTTTAGAAAAGAAGCGTTTTATCAGGAAAGTTTGGGTTTGGCTACCTTTAAGACCATTATTGCGTTTTATTATTGTCTACTTTTTAAAGTTAGGTTTTTTGGACGGGAGAGCAGGTTATTTTTATGCTCGTTTAATTAGTCATTATGAAGCTCAAATTGGCATTAAATGGTATGAAATGCGAAATTGTCAGCAAAATAGTCAATCAGTAAAAGTTACAAAATCTGACGAGAAAACAAACACAACGAAATTAGAAACGAATGAAGCAAACTGATCTATCTTCTCCTCTTCTTGATACCGAACCTTGGATTGATTTACGCAATTACGACCAATCGGAATACGATCGCGGCAGGCCGAGTTGGTATGTTTTATTATGGTGGTTTGTGCAGGCGATCGCATTTCCCGTTACTCTGCATAATTTCAGTTCAATTCGTTGTACAATCTTGCGTTTGTTTGGTGCAAAAATTGGCAAAGGAGTCATTATTCGTCCCACGGCTCGTATTACTTACCCTTGGAAAATTGAGATTGGCGATTACACTTGGATCGGGGATGATGTTGTTTTATACAGTTTAGATCGAATTCAGATTGGGGAACATTGCGTGATTTCGCAAAAGTGTTATTTATGTACGGGAAGCCACGATATCAGCGATCGCGCTTTTGCCCTCCAAACCGAACCGATTTTCATTGGCAATGGGGCATGGGTCGCGACGGATTGTTTCATCGCACCAGGGGTTAAAATTGGGGCAAATGCAGTCATTGGGGGCAGGAGTAGCGTCTACCGCGATATTCCCGCAGCACAAGTTGCCTTTGGCAATCCTTGTCGTCCTCGTTACGAACGTAAGATAGTGGATAGTTGATAGTGGATAGTTGAGAGTTGAGAGTTGATAGCTGATAGTTGATAGTTTGTGGTTGAGGGGTTTGTGGCGATCGCATTTGTAAAAATATTTAGAGAAACAGGCCAATCTGGGTTTCTTCTCGATAAAATGAACAACAATACATGGGGATTGCTTCGATTCCCGAATTTCACTGACTTTTATTTGTGTGAGGAAAAAAATGACAAAATTTTGGTTAACCACCAAATCAACAACAGCAGCCCTTTGTCTGCTGGGGATCGGAGCCAATACCGCCCTCGGGATGGAATCTCTTGTTCCCGAAAACAATTTGGACGATTGCGAAACCTTTGATACGCTTTCTGCTGAGGCGAGTTCTACCGATTTCAATACCCTAACTTGCGATTCCTCTCTGTTGGAAGAAGAAGGGATAGAGGAAGAAACAGAAGTATTACGCGATCGCGTTGAATTTGAAGAATATTCCGATCCATCTTGGCAAGAAGATACCCCGATCTGGGAGACTTCCGAACCTCTCCCGACAGAAACCGAAGCAGAATGGGAAAATGTCCCCGATGCAGCCTCAGAAGCATGGGACACTTCCACACCGATCGCCGAGACGGAATGGGAAAATCTTCCCGATGCAGCCCCAGCCGGGACAGAATGGGAGAATCTTCCCGATGCAGCCCCAGCCGGGACAGAATGGGAGAATCTTCCCGATACAACCTTAGAAGAATGGGACACTTCCACACCGATCGCCGAAGCAGAATGGGAAAATGTCCCCGATGCAGCCTCGGAGAACTGGGATTCTACAACCGGGGAAAATCTTCCCGCTATTTCCTCCCAGGATGCTTCCACCTCCGAACTCGCTACAGATAAGTACGAGGGAAACCTCGAAGACGATCCCCAATTCCAAGCAGTTCTCGAACCAGAAAACGCCAAAGCAGAGGTAGCTAAACTCACTTCTGAGGACTTAATTCGGGACGATCGCACCCTCAGCGAACTCATTTCCCCGACACTAGAACAACACCGACTGAAAACAACAGGTTTGCCTCCAGAACAGGTTATTAGTGTTGCTAAAGAGAACAGCGTACCCGATATTGCGACTTTAGAACCCACAGTTGAAACCCCTCTCCTCGATCGCCTCAATGCCGATTTGCGCCGTCTGCGAGACCAAGCCGAAATCGTGACCAGTCAATCCCTGAATGCACCGATTTTTATACCGCAACCGATTTCTTTTGAAACTTACCAAGTGAGTTTCAAAGATGATTATGGGACAATTTCCTCAGAAGAATTGGAACAGTGGACAACTAAATTTGAGGAAGAATTTAACTTCGAGAATGAATTTTCTCCCGATCTCGCCATTGATGCCAATGCGATCGCCAATTCCATCGATCCGCAACTCTTTCAGGGAAATCTAAGCGAATTGGGTTTAAAAATCTTCGATACGGCACTGTTTAAAGGGAATGCGATCGCGAGTTCTTTCTTCAATGAAAGTCCCCTCAATATTGCCTCCTCAGATGCGATCGAAATAGCATTTAATTCAGTGTTAGAAAATTGGGAAACCGCGATCGGTAATCCCCATTTAACCCAAGATTTAGCGACTTTAATGCCCGCCCATTTGCTTGCCAAAACAACCCTAAACTTTGCCGGAGAAATGCCGGATTTAAGTTGGCAAGATGATGATATTTTTACCGTAGAATCTGCCTTTGAAGAGTTACCAGAGTTAGAATTTGGCAATCATCCCTTTGAGTTCGGTTTTAAACAAGATTTCTTGCAGGCTTCTTCCCCTTTACTGAGCAAAAAAGCAATCTAACTGTTACGATAATTCTGCACGTGGGAGCATTTTGCTCCCCTTTTCATTTCTAAAAATTCCGATTGTAAATGATGATACCGAGAAATCTAAAAATATGAGGATTAAATGCGTTTTTAAGTCCACATCATTTGGAAAAATTCCCCTACCAACAACATTGTTTACCACGCCTATCAAAAACTTTTACTATACAAAAACAGAAGAGTTAGGAATAGTAAATACAGTCGAATTTATCTCAAAATTTGATTTTTATATTATTGTTCCCCCCACCCAAGAACCCATCTCCTATTCTTGTCACGAAGCTCGAATCAATAAAAGTAAAATCGAGCTTTTATTCATTAATTTTGAAACGCAACTTCCTAAAGTCTCAATTATGGGAGAAGCGGAATTAATTTCAGAAGAAGACTTCAATCATGCCATGAACAAAATTATTCAATAGTGTTAATGCAAAGACCTAATCAAGATTGAGAAATCGTTCTAAAGCATCAACCATCTTCGGCGGCCAGCGACGAATATTTTTAACCCATTCAATATCCTGATAGCGACTATCAAGACCCGCAACAGCAACCCAATTACTTTCCGCTTCTCCTTGCGCTCCTTGTACCCAAAGAACTGCCGCTAATGCTGCTCGCATATCGGCAAACATGGGATATTTCTGGACAAGATTTCGCATTGTTACGATCGCCTCTGGTTGGCGATCGCTTTGATATAAAGCCAGGGCATAATTAGCATGAGAAAGAGCCAGATTGGGGGACAATTCCGAGGCTTTTTGATAGTCCGCGATCGCCTCCTCCCAGCGTCCTTGTCCGGCTCGAGCATTACCCCGATTATTGTAAGCCATCCCATCTTCTGGATTTAAGTCTAAAGCCCGGTTATAGTCCGCGATCGCCTCCTCCCAGCGTTTTTGTCCTTCTTTCGCAATGCCCCGATTTAAGTAGGGATCTGGGGCATTAGGAGCAAGTTCGATCGCGCGATCGAAATCCGCGATCGCCCCCTCCAGTTTATTCTCAAGCACCCTCGTCCCCCCGCGATTGCTCCAAACCGCCGGATTTTCGGGAAAGCGATCGATCAGTTCGCTCCAATAGCCCTCTGCCGTGGCCAAATCCCCGCCCTCGAGAGCCGCGATCGCCTTTCCCGCTAAGGCTTCCCCCTCCTGTAACTGCTGCTC
Organism: Spirulina sp. 06S082; assembly: GCF_034932145.1. NCBI lineage: Bacteria > Bacillati > Cyanobacteriota > Cyanophyceae > Spirulinales > Spirulinaceae > Spirulina > Spirulina sp. 06S082. Next base: position 7,595 of record NZ_JAYGHV010000136.1, read on the forward strand.
CAAAACCGTTGCATCAGGGGGATTTTCCCCACCAAAAGCAGGCATCGGCACAAAAAACAGTAATAATAAACAGAAAAAACTAACTATCCAACGCATATCGAGTACCCATTAATAATGAACTGTTGCTTGTTGCCTGTTCCCTCTCAACACAATAACAAACGAATTTTAGATTGAAAAATATCATCGAGACTTTCAACAATATTAAACTCGCGATCGAGTTCAGTAATTTCTAACATATAACGAACCGGCTGTTTGAGATTCAGTAAATAAAATTGACATTGATGCTGTTTGGCTGCCCGACGCACCGCCATAAGCGCAGTTAGACCAAAATGATCGATAGTATTAACTTGTACCAGATCGATCGCCCAACAAGAATTTTCCGGTACGGGCATTAAATTGACAACTTTTTGTTGTAGGAGAGATGCTCCGCGAATATCCAAATCTCGTTGCGGACGCAGTACGATGTTCATAGATTATTCCCGATTAGTTTAAAATCATGCCCCCCGTCATTGCATCGCACACGTTGGAAATTCGAGGTTCGACAATTCATTATTTAGAAATAGGAGACATAAGTTCCCCCACCATTTTATTTTTACACGGTGCGAGTTTTACGGCACATACTTGGCAAGAGATTGGCACTTTAGCTTATTTTGCCGATCGCGGTTATCGGGCGATCGCGATCGATGTGCCTGGATATGGAAGTTCCCAAAGTATCAATTTTCCCCGAGAAGAATTCCTCGGACAATTACTCGCGGGTATTGAATGCGATCGCCCCATCCTTGTGTCTCCCTCCATGAGTGGTGGATACAGTTTGCCATTCATTGCCCAGTCTGCCGAAAAATTGCGAGGATTCGTTGCCGTTGCCCCCGTTGGCATTAATCGCTATCAAGACGCGATCGCCGGCATTAAACTGCCTGTTTTAGCCATTTGGGGAAGCAACGATCGTATTGTTTCACCAAAATTAGCAGATCTTCTCGTCGAACTTATCCCGCAGGCCAAAAAAGTAATCCTCGAAAATGCCGGTCATGCTTGTTACATGAAAGCAACGGAAGCATTTCACCAACATCTTTTTGCCTTCCTTGAGGACCTCAATCGCTAGTTTCAATGACCGAATCGCTATTTAATGTAAAATAAAATGTTGAACCGAGATCGACTTCCCCTTCCGCCCAAATTCTCCCACCATGCCGTTGAATAATGCGATGAACAGTTGTTAAACCAATCCCCGTTCCCTCAAACTCGGTTGGAGAATGGAGACGTTCAAAAGCACGAAACAATTTGGCAGCATGATCCATATTAAATCCCGCACCATTATCGCGAATATAATAGACAAAAGATTCTGGTGAATTTGACTTTCCCGAATCGAGTAAGGGGGAAATACTCACACCTAATTCTATTTTTGCAACTTCGCGCTTACTCGTATATTTCCACGCATTTCCCAACAAATTATCTAAAACAATGTGTAGCAGAGGTTCATTCGCTTGAACGATTAAATTGGGACAAATATTAAATTCTACTTGGCGATGAGGCATATTAACTCTTAAAGAGTCAAGAACATTTTTTGCCATTTGACTTAAATTTACCTCTGTTAAGGGAAGATCGCTTTTAGTAATACGAGAGAGTTGCAATAAATCTTCAATTAAGCGTTTCATCCTTTGACAGGATTTTTCAATCTGCTGAATATAATCTTGGCCTTCTTCATCTAATTTGTCTCCATACTCTTCAAGCAGCATTTGATTAAAAAACTCAATGTGAGAAATCGGTGTTCTCAAATCGTGGGAAACAGTCCGAGAGAATGATTCTAGTTCTTCATTAACATTCTGTAATTCTATGGTTTTCTCTTGTAGAGACGCATAAAGTTTGCGAATTCTTGCTTCTGCTTTTTTTTGTTCGGTGATATCGCGACCAACATAAACATATTCTGGGCGATCGTCTACGGTTTGAATCGATCCACAGGAAAAAGCAACAGCTATTTTTTCTCCTGTTTTACGAAGACAAGCAATTTCGACTCGAGGTTTGACATTAATATCTTTAACTTGACTTAATAACTCACCATCGCATAGGAGTTTTGTCAAGGGGCGATCGAGTAATTCCCGTTCGTTATAACCAAATAGTTCTTTTGTTGCTCGATTAACTTTTTTAATAATTCCTGCCTGTGTTGTTACAATAAGAGCATCAGCCATAGAATTAATGATTTTATCGATATAATCATTAATTTCTCTGAGTCTCCTTAATAATAGTTCTGCTTCATTGGCAGATTGAACTAATTTTTGCTGAAAAATCATTCGATCTGTAGCATCATTTAAAAGAATTATCAGATAAGGATTCTCCAGAAAATCTCCCATATATTTAGTAACATAAATATCAAAATATAAGGGAGAATTTCGTTCGGCAACTCTGGCTATTCCCGGTATTCCAAAGTTATTGATTTCAGCCTGAATAACCTTGGTCAAGGTTTCTTCACTTCCCGTTAATTCTGGAAAACTCGTTCGCACATCTTCCCCTTTAAAAATAACGATATCTTGTTCTGCATAGCGATTAATACCATCTGAATGTTCTTGAATAATAAAATTGCGATCGACCAGTAAATAATCTTGATGGGAAATGGGTGATTCGGAAGTATCTCTTTTTAAGTGTTGGTTATGATCGATTAAGACTTCCCCAATTAATTGGTGCATTAATCGAGTGCGTTCTAAGAGTTGTCCGAGATATGCTTTTGTTTCAATATCAAAAGGAATATCTCTGGGTTGAATCAATACTTCATTTAATTGTTTTTTAATTTGAACTAAAGTTTGTCTGAGATGATGGCTGACTATATAAGGAAATTGTTGTAGGGCTGCTGTTCTAAAGCCATGAGCGGTTCTTTCTTTAACATTTCTTATTGTATTTTCCTCAATTTGTCTTTCAATCACCGATAAGCGTAAATTTAATTCCCGATCGCCCAAAGGAAGATGCAAATAATCATGAACTCCAACTCCAAGAAATTCTTGTAATGTCTCATCGTCTATTTCTTCTACACAGAGAATAATAGTAGAATTAGAAAATTTGTGTTTGAGAAATCGACAAAGTGATAATCCTTGTTCAAGAGGATGAGATAAAGCAATAAAAATCAAAGAATAGAGGGGATGAGATAAATTCTCTTCCACGGCAGCGCAGTCGAGGAAAAATAACTCATGATGGCGCGATCGCAAAGCGCGATCGAGCGAGGCCAGATTGACGGATTCATCGACAATAATCAGCGTTTTCATAATTCTACTCCACAATCGTCACTCTATTTCAGTCTGAAAAGCGCTTACCCTGATATTATCCTCTTATCTATCATACGAAAATTGCGAAAAAATCCCAAGACGGGATTCTCTTGATAGTTTTTGTCTCAATATTTGATCCTTACTGCTTATTCTGAAGGACAAAAACACTAAATTCATCAAATTTTTTATGTTCCTCAATCGTGAATTTTTTTTGCAGAGATTCTAGAAGCAGTTTAGACTTTTGGCCATAAACGAGCCAAAATGGTGCGTTTGTTGTTGGTATCGAATCCACCCATGTGGCCAATTCTTTACTATCTGAAGATTTATCGGGTAAGTTTTTCGGATAAATCAATAAATCTCGATCGCAATAATGTGTAAAAGGAAGAGTCATTTCATGAACAATCGACCAGACAAGCATATCTCCTCTGTGTCCATCGCTGCAAATATAGTGAGCTACATCACGATAGCGATCGTCGAAAGCACCAATATATCTATTTTTTGTGTTGTAGTATTTTATTAGGCCTACTCCTGATGAAAACAGATAAACTCCCAACATTACCATTGCTAGTATGCGGAATTTTTTTGCAAGTTCAATCAATCCTAAAGACAGTAGAATTAGAAAATAGGGTAAACTCGACATAATATAGCGACTTATCCAAATCGAGTAAAATGCGTGTGAAAACACGAATACGATAAGGATTGGCAGAAATGCCCAAATGGCGATCGGGATAATATATTTCCGATTCCTACTCTGCCATAAAGAAAAAGCCCAAATCACCAAAATCATCAAAACAATAAATTGTAGCAACAATGCGGTAAGTTTTGATGAGGGTGGATGGGCATAAACTGTCAGAATTCTGACTTGTCTTAGAACATCTATTAATCCGGGAATTGGCGGGGTTAATTTATGAGAATTTAAGTCTATATAAACGGATACAAAAACGGGAAAAATAGCCAATCCAATCAGCAAGTAATCTAACGCAAGTTTAGATAGATTTCGATAGGTTAATCTTCTTTTTCGAGTAATAAAATAAAGAATGAAAATAAAAAAATCAGAAAGAATAAAGACGAGATTTAAAGGTGTTGTAAAACAAGCGAGAACCCTAGCTACTATCCAAGTATATTTACTAATATTTTGCTTTTCCATATTATCTTGATGGATATATTGACAAAAGAAAATTGCTCCAATAATTCCAAAAAATAAGCTCATAGTGTAATATCTAACCTCTTGTGCGTGATTGATAAAAAGAGGCGATATACTCAGAAAAAAAGAAGATAGTAATGCAGTTTTTTGATTGAATAGTTGTTGAGCCAACTGATAAATAGCGTAAACACTTGCTAAAGCAAAGATGACTGAAAGACTTCTCAGCCAAATATCATGTTTGGAGACATTCATCCAAGGATTTAAAAGAACATAATACAAAAGCCTTCCTTTTTTGAAGCCGAGATTTTGTGCATCTCTCATACTAATTAACTCATCGATCCACAAACCTCTATAGTTGATTTTCCAAAAACACAAAAAAGTCGAAATACCAAGAATTAAAAATATCAAAAGCTCATTTGATTTAGCTCTAGATAATAGTTGGGAAATCGTAATTTTAATTTTGTAGATCATTTCCTTGAGAAAAATATTTTTATTTTTCCAATCATTATCACGATATTCTACTTCTCCGGATTGAAGAAAGAAATCGATTCAAGAATATTTAGCAAGAACAATTGTACTGAAAAGAAGAGTTAGAAATGAGATGATTTTGCTCTATCATAGATCGAAGACGAGCTTAAAACTCCAAAAAATAACTTCAAAAAGTGCTTTTGTCGATTCTCGCAGCACGATGAAATTTTCCCTCAAATCCGCTATTTCTTCTCTCAAACCCTTTTTACGCTGGGCAATTTTGGCTGGAATTTGCTTTTTTGTTGCGAAAACTTTGCGAGTTCATTGGCAGAATGTGACAGCAATAAGCATTGAAAATATAGATTGGGGTTATTTAGCGATCGCCTTGCTAGTGACACTTCTAGCACATTGTTGGACGGGATGGGTATGGGGTTGGATTTTATCATTTTTAAAGCATCCCGTTGCCCCAGGATGGAGCATTCGCGTCTATCTGACAACAAATATTGCCAAATATATTCCCGGTAATATTTGGCATTTTTATGGACGCATTCGTGCAGCCGAAAAAGAGAAAATTTCTCTTGCGATCGCGACCATTAGCATCCTACTCGAGTCACTACTCATGGCGGCGGCGGCGGTTATTTGGGTTTTATTGAGTTATCCTCAGTTTAAACTGGGTTGGCAATTCCTATTATTAGGTGGGGTGTTAGTGGGAATTCATCCCATTTTTCTCAATCCTGCTTTGGCGATCGCAGGGAAACTCAAAGGAAGGAACAAGCATATCGCCACAGCAAAATCAACTCCGCAGGTGCAAAACTATCCTTTTCTACCTCTTCTGGGGGAATTCATCTTTCTGGGTTTGCGCGGAAGTGGTTTTTTAATGGTTGTCTTGGCACTATATCCTTTAAAATTTGAGCAGGTTCCTCAATTATTCGGCGTATTTATTTTCGCTTGGTTATTGGGCATGATCGTTCCAGGGGCACCAGGAGGAATTGGCGTATTTGAGGGGACGGCGATCGCCTTATTACAAGGAGAGTTTGTCATTGCGATCGCCGTCTATCGCCTGATTGGAACTTCAGCAGAAGCAATTGGTGCGGCGATCGCATGGTTAATTAAACAATGAACAAGCAACAATTATCACCGATCGATGAACGATTTCCTATTACCGATTTGGATGTTTCGGTAGCAATTCCCCTGTACAACGAGGTAGAGAGTTTACCCGAGTTGATTGCAGCGATTAATGTAGTATTGCAAGAGACAGGGTTGAGTTATGAAATTCTCTGTATTGATGATGGTTCCACGGATGGATCCACGCAATTATTGAAGGAATTGGCTCAAAAAGAACCTTATTTGCGCGGAATATTGCTACGGCGCAATTATGGACAGACTCCCGCGATGGCGGCCGGATTTAACTATGCGAGGGGACGGGCGATCGTTACCCTAGATGGGGATTTACAGAACGATCCAGCCGATATTCCCCTCTTATTAGCCAAGCTGGAGGAAGGTTACGATTTAGTGAGTGGATGGCGCAAAAATCGCCAAGATGACGCTCTAACTCGCCTTCTCCCCTCTAAAATCGCCAATTGGCTCATTGGTCGCATGACAGGGGTTAAAGTTCGCGATTACGGCTGTTCTTTGAAGGCCTATCGCGCAGAGTTAGTAGCCGATATGCACTTGTATGGGGAATTACATCGTTTTTTGCCTGCTTTAGCCTATATTGAGGGAGCCAGAATCACAGAATTGCCCGTGCGCCATCATGCCCGCAAGTACGGATATAGTAAGTATGGTTTGGGACGAACAATTCGAGTCGTTTTGGACTTATTCACTGTTTTCTTTATGAGAAAATTCCTCACCCGTCCCATGCACGTTTTTGGCTCGCTGGGAATCATTTGTACCGTTTTGGGAACTGCATTAGGAGGCTATTTAACCTTTCTCAAATTCGGACTGGGACAGCAAATTGGCGATCGCCCTCTCCTCATTCTCGTGGCGATTTTGATTTTAGCGGGAGTCCAGCTATTTAGTTTTGGCTTATTGGCTGAATTATTGATGAGAACCTATCACGAATCCCAAGGAAGACCCATCTATCGCGTGCGTGAAGTAGTTGATAGTTGATAGTTGATAGTTGATAATTAGTTATTGAAAAATTTAAAATTGAAAAAAATGATTCCAGGGGAACTATTGGTAGAGGAAGGGGCGATCGCGTTAAATGAAGGACGCGAGACATTAACCGTCAATGTGGGCAATTCCGGCGATCGACCCATTCAAGTTGGCTCCCATTTCCATTTTTACGAGGTTAATTCAGCATTGAACTTCGATCGCGAGACAACCAAAGGAATGCGTCTCAATATTCCCGCAGGAACCGCAGTCCGTTTTGAACCAGGAGACGAAAAGGAAGTCGAATTAGTCACCCTAGCGGGAAGTCGCGAAGTTTATGGGCTAAATGGACGCATAAACGGGAAATTAGATTAATTTCATTATTAATTTTGTTTCCCGTTTAGATAACTTAATCATTCCAAGGATCCGCGATCGCCTCCGATTGGCTTACAATGCGATCGCTCGTTTGGGTCTTGCTGAGATTGACTTTAACAGCACGGTTTTCTCGTGCTTCGCGTTTGTAAAGATTCAAAGTGAGTATTCCCTCAGCGAAACGTGCTTCAATACCCTCGTGACTGACGGCCAGTGGTAAAGGGATTTTGCGCTCAAATTCGCCATAGGGGAATTCTGCTTGAAAGAATCCTCGACTGTCGGCCTTTTGTTGATAGGGACGTTTTCCCTGAATTGTGACCATTTTGCTTTGGACACTGATATCGATATCTTGAGAACTGATCCCAGGAAGCAAAACCCGCAACACAAGGCGATCGCTAAAGTTCTCTAATTCAACGGGAGGACTCCAAGGAGTTTCTCTGTCATTGCGCCCATGATTGGCACTCTCATCGCGATACAATTGGTTCATCTGGCGACGTAGAGCAGCTAAATCGGGGTAGGAATATCTTTGGGTTCGTAACATTTTTCCAATGCTCCAGAGAGATAAGTGCGATCGCTCGCATCTTTATCTTCTTCCGAGGAGCATTTCCTTGCCATTGGGGGAAACCGACAGAAATAGCCGAGTTTTCCAACATAATGTTGCGATTTCCCCTTCACTTCCGATAAATTGTTACAGAATTTAACGGTTCTGTCATCTTTTATCAGTAGAGATTAACCTCTGAGGTAAACTAACCCTTGAGTAAAAATTCGTTAAGAAAACCCTCGCTAAGGAGCGGATAGTTCTAATGTCTCATAGCGTAAAAATTTACGACACCTGTATTGGCTGCACTCAGTGCGTTCGAGCTTGTCCTCTCGACGTTTTAGAAATGGTGCCTTGGGATGGTTGTAAAGCCTCTCAAATCGCTTCCTCTCCTCGCACAGAAGACTGTGTGGGTTGTAAGCGATGCGAAACGGCTTGTCCGACCGACTTCCTAAGCATTCGAGTTTATCTCGGTGCAGAAACCACCCGCAGCATGGGTTTAGCATACTAAATAAAACCTTCATGCCACAAGCAAAGCAGGGACGATTATTCATTGTCCCTGCTTTTTTTATATATTGGATAGGATAGCGCGATCGCCTTCCTCTTAACTGACTTTCGCTTCTAAAGACTTAAGATATTCAGTATTGACTCCAGATTCTCGCGTTAGAGCAATTTTTCCTGTGCGAGCAATTTCTCGAATCCCAAATTTGTTGAGCATCTGCACGATCGCCACCATTTTCCCAGGATCGCCAACCACTTCAATGGTTAATGTCTCTTCAGAAATATCAACAATGCGAGCGCGGAACACTTGTACGATTTCGATCGCCTCAGCACGATTAGATGTCGTCGCATTAATCTTGACTAACATTAACTCTCGTTCAACCGCAGGAGTTTGAGTGATGTCCTGTACTTTGATAACGCTAATGAGCTTATAAAGTTGCTTGATGATTTGCTCGATCACGCTATCGTCCCCGGATACCACCATCGTAATGCGGGATACGGTCATTTTTTCGGCAGGACCAACAGCCAGACTCTCAATATTAAAGCCTCGGCGGGCGAATAATCCGGCAATGCGAGCGAGAACTCCTGCTTCATCTTCAACTAAAACAGAAATAGTATGTTTCATCAGGGTTATAGTTCGATAAAATTTGGCAATATCGGGTCAAGGGGGATTCGGTTTTAGAGTTTTTCTCTGTAAACCACAATTTTTCAGTTTAACAGATTCGTTTTCCCTCATCCCTATCGATCGCCGATCGTTGTTTATTTTTCCTGGAAATGGGTGCAAGTAGAATCCGCGTCTCAAAAGATAAATCTGAATTTGTCCAAGCATTGGTATCGGGACGCGAGGGGACTTTTCAGACTTATGCAGATCTGTTGGTTTTTGCTGCACTGCTGGGAATTAAAGCACAAAAACGCACTCCTATCGACATTGCTTCTAAAAATGAACCCGCACCGATCGGACTCGATATTTTTATTTCTCGCGGTTACGATCGCCTCATCAAACTGATTGCGATCGCGCAAACCCAAGACCCGGCCATTCTCTCAGCTTACAATCCCCAAAGCGAGTCGGAGAGAATTACAATTTTTGAAGAATATGCCAACGGAGGATTGACGGTGCTGCAAGAGGAGTTACGGGGTGCGGTAGATTATACAGAACGATTATTATTGCTTCTCAATGCAGAACGTTTTGCAGAGGATATCCCCTCGGGAGAGTTCGATCTGACTCAATTTCTTTGAGGAGAATTAACCGATCGCATCGGGATCGAGTCCTAATTGTTGCAGGCGATCGCGCAGTGTTTTGTTTTTTCTGCGTTCTTCCTCTGCAATAGCCTCAGCACGTTCTTTCTCTTGTCGTTGGCGATCGCGATCGGCTTCTGCTAGAATTGCCCTTTCTCGCTCCTGTTGAGCAGTTTCTCGTTCCTGTTGAGCAATTTCTCGTTCCTGTTGAGCAATTTCTCTTTCCTGTTGAGCAATTTCTCGTTCCTGTTGAGCAATTTCTCGTTCCTGTTGAGCAATTTCTTCAGGTAATAAAACTAAATTGCCAGAGGGATCGTAAACCCGCAACCAAATTGCAGTTTCTTTTCTCAGAGTCCCTTCCCATGTCCCCAACCATAACCCCAAACTTTCACACCATAACCAACCTCGCTCATCCGGTGTTAGGTCTTCATAACGCAAATTGCTACCTAAATGCCACCCCTGTAAGGATTGGCGATCGAAAGGATTGTAAACGAAATAATTCTGCGTTCTGAAAGTTTGTTCGTACAGTTGCTTTTTGTCTCCTGTGTCCACACTTGCCGTTGAGGGAGACATTAACTCCACAATCATATCGGGATAGCGTCCCTCCTCTTCCCAAACAATCCAACTGCGACGCTCTCGAGTCCCATCCACATTTAAGGTAACAAAAACATCAGGACCGCGAAAATCTTTATTTTTGACCTGTGCGCTACTGTAATAAACGAACATATTTCCGCTTGCATAATAGTCATCTCGTTCCCGATAGGCTTGCTGGATCGAGTCGATTAAAACATTCATAGCGATGCGGTGGCGATTGCTTTCCAAGGGTTCTCCGTCGTCATAGGGTAAATCGGTAGGAGGGTGAGGGTGAGTCAATTCGTCGATCGCTCGATCTGGGGGCGCTTGTTCGCGAATTAGTTCAACAGACATAATGATATTCCCTCAATCTCGATAAGAACAACTATACCGCAATCAAAATTCAATGTCGAGAGGATGCGATCGCGATCGAAAAAATGTTATCCTAGAGAATACTGTAAAAATTTACGAACCTAGGCAAACATGGCCAAGAAGAGCATGATCGAGCGCGAAAAAAAGCGCAAAAAATTAGTTGAGAAATACGCTGCTAAACGGGCGGATCTCAAAGAACAGGTGAGAAAGGCAAAAACTCCTTTAGAGCGTCTGGAAGTTCAAAGACAATTGCAAAATTTACCCTTAAACAGTTCTAAGATTCGCGTTCGCAATCGTTGCTGGCTTACCGGTCGTCCTAGAGGGTATTACCGCGATTTTGGTCTTTCCCGCCATGTTATCCGGGAATGGGCTCACGAAGGACTTTTACCTGGAGTGGTAAAATCCAGTTGGTAAATTTAAGCTAGATTTAAGCTAGATTTGTATCATGCCCCACAGCAGCGATCGATCCCCAAACTCTCCAGGATCAGATCGCTGACTGCATTGGCCACAGCGAACTCTCCATAAAAGCTCTGGCTAAAATCAAACTCTTGCATTTCCGTCACGATCGCAATAACCAAAGAACCTAAATCATTTTCTCCCTCCAAACGCTGACGCACGAAGATTTGAGATGCGCGTCTGGCGATTTCTTGATTGACAGGTTCGGGAAGAAATTCGCGATCGAGCCAAGTCTGCAAAGTTTGTAGTAACCACTCCCCTTCCTTTTGGTGATCCGTTATGGGAGGAAGGGTAATCGGAGGTATTGGATTAGGCATTTTCAGGTTTGCGATCGCGCAAGTTACTGTAGTTTCTTGATTTTTTCAACTTTTCTTTTTCAACTTTATCTATATTTTATCTATATTTTCTTAAAAGCGTTCGGAATATCTCCTCCGAACACTGTAGGGGGCTGAAATGTCTAAAATTTCATTATACCTCAAAGGGGTTCGGCGATCCGCCCTCATCTACACTCCCTTTCCCCCCAAAATCAAGCCATCATGGTAATACAAAGATTTCCCCCCCGACGAGAAAGAATGAACAATTACCTCTTTACATGGGTCTATAGATGTAGTAAGCTAAAAGAAAAGTCATAATGACTTCGCCTTACAATCCCCATTGAAATTTTATTAACAAGCAAGAGTAAAAACCCGCGATCGGAAAAAGTAGAGAACCGCCTGATTGTTTTTTTCTCCAGAATCAAACTGAACTTTGCAGGGCATTTCCCCATCAGAGGAAAACGGGCTAACAGAATACATTTCCACGATTAAGGAGTGATAACAAGCAAGATGCCAACCGCAAAACTCGACACAAAAGTTAAATCTCTAGCAATTTCTGCCGATATGGTTCGCACCTATTTGCGCGAAATTGGACGAGTTCCTCTACTGTCCCACGAACAAGAAATTCTCTACGGAAAGCAAGTTCAACAATTGATGTTATTGTTGGACGAACAAGAAAAATTGCAGGAAGAATTGCAACATCAACCCACTCGAAAAGAATGGGCAGCACGAGTCAATTTGAGTGAGGACGAACTAGAGAAACTCTTGTATCAAGGGCGACGTGCCAAACAAAAAATGATCGAAGCGAATTTGCGTTTAGTGGTGGCGATCGCCAAGAAATACCAAAAGCGCAATATGGAATTTTTGGATTTAATCCAAGAAGGAACCCTAGGATTAGAAAGGGGTGTAGAGAAATTCGATCCCACCAAAGGATATAAATTTTCCACCTATGCTTATTGGTGGATTCGTCAAGCTATTACTCGCGCGATCGCCCAGCAATCTCGTGCGATTCGCTTACCGATTCACATTACCGAAAAACTCAATAAAATCAAGCGAGTTCAGAGAGAAATCTCGCAAAAAATGGGACGTAGTGCAACACCCAAAGAAATAGGGCAAGAATTGGGCTTAGAAACCGCTCAAATTCGAGAATATTTGAGTATTTCTCGTCAACCTATTTCCCTCGATATGCGAGTAGGGGACAACCAAGATACGGAATTATCGGAACTATTAGAAGATGAAAATGCTTCTCCCGATATTTACCTAACCCAAGAATCTTTGCGGCAAGATTTGGGTAATATGATGGCAGAATTAACCCCCCAACAGCGTAACGTTATCGCCCTACGTTATGGTTTAGAGGATGGTAAAGCCCTCTCTTTAGCCAAAATTGGCAAACAACTCAATATTAGTCGCGAACGGGTTCGCCAGCTTGAAAGTCAGGCTCTCTCTCATCTCCGTAAACGTCGGGGTAAAGTGAAAGAGTATATTTATCAGATGGCTTAAAAAATCGTAAAATAATCAAAGAAGGGGAGGTTTGCAATGCTTGCTACCTCCCCATTTTCAGAGAAATAATTCATCACTAACCACTCACTCTGCCCCATTAACCCATTGCAAAATCTCTTCAGGAAGAGGCGATCGCTGGCGATTTACGGCATTAATACAGACATGACGAGTAATACCTCGTGCTAGGGTTATTTGAGGTGTTGTCAGAGATAATACTTGATAGGTAATCTCAAATTCTGTCTCTCCTAGTTGTTTGGGAGTGAGTTGAACTTCTATGCGATCGCCACAAAACAAAGGACGCAAAAAATCTGCCGAACTATGTACAATCGGAAGAGCAATTCCCAAAGGACTGACCAAAACTTTAAGATTTATCCCCGATCGCGCTAATGCTTCCTCGTAGGCTTCATGACACAGCACAAAAATATTGGCAAAGTAAACCACTCCGGCTGCGTCTGTATCCGATAAATGAATAGTACGCTGGTAAGAATTCATTGATAATTAATAATCGAAATGTTGCGGATTCAAAATTTGAGCAAATCTTATCATAAAAATCCAGTTTTACAAGACTTAAGTTTTGAAATTAAAACTGGAGAAATTTACGGACTTCTTGGTGCTAATGGGGCAGGAAAAACCACAACTTTGAATATTTTATGTAATTTATTGCAACCCGATCGCGGCACTATTGTCCTAGATGGTTTACCTGTTTCCCATGCAACAAAACATCTTATCGGTGTGGCACCCCAGGAAAATTTACTCTATAAAAGTTTATCTTGTCGAGAGAATTTACATTTTTTTTCTTGTCTTTATGGGTTAACAGGTCAACAACAACGCGATCGCATTTCTGCAAGTTTAGCGGCTGTGAATTTAAGCGATCGCACCAATAGTATTGTAGAAACCCTGAGTGGAGGGATGAAACGACGGTTAAATTTGGCGATCGCTTTGGTACATCAACCCAAATTGCTGATTTTGGACGAACCGACAACAGGATTAGATATTGAAACGCGGTATGATTTATGGGCGTTAATTCGCCAATTACAACAGCAAGGAATGACGGTTTTATTAACGACGCACTTGTTAGATGAAGCGGAACAACTTTGCGATCGCCTTGCCATTTTGCGATCGGGACAACTTTTAGCGGAAGGGAATATTTCACAATTGCGCCGATTTGTCAAAGCGCAAGAAATTGTTAGCATACAAACCCAAGATGAGGATAGGGCGATCGCCCGAGGGAAAGAATTGGGATTTCCTCATCGTTATTATGGGGGACGTTTGGCATTTTGGCTGCCAAAAGCATTAGAATTGACAGAAATTATTGCTTGTTTTGAGAACATTTCCTTAGATTCGATTTCTCGTCAACCCGTGGGACTGGAGCATATTTATCTGGAAGTAACCCGCGATCGAGTATCATAAATAATATAAATAATATAGAGAGTTTCTATCTAGTAGCAGAGAATATTTGATGAAGACATTGCTCATTGATAACTATGACTCTTATACTTTCAACCTGTATCAAATTATCGCTGAAATTAATGGTGAATCTCCTCTTGTCATGCAGAACGATCGCCTCAATTGGCAAGAATTAGAACAGCTTGAATTTGATAATGCTGTTATTTCGCCAGGCCCTGGACATCCTGCCAATCAACGAGACTTTGGGATTTGCGATCGCCTACTACGAGAGTTAGAAAAACCGATTTTAGGGGTTTGTTTAGGTCATCAGGGAATCGGTTATGTTTTTGGCGGTATTGTGACTCATGCTCCCGAAGTTAGACATGGCCGCAATAGTCAAATTTATCATCAAGAATCTGATTTATTTAATGCTATTCCCAATCCGTTTTCCGCCGTTCGCTATCACTCTCTCATTATAGACAAATATAGCTTACCCAAGTGTTTAGAAATGATAGCTTGGACAGATGACAGCTTAATTATGGGATTGCGCCATCGCCATAAACCTATCTTTGGGGTTCAGTTTCATCCCGAATCAATTTGTACGGAGTACGGGAAACAAATTTTAGATAATTTTAAAACACTAACTTCAAGTTTTCAAAAAAACAAAAATCTCTCAAAAACAACCTGTAAAATTAAATATATTTCAACTTCCCAAAGTAACAAAATTCCACCAAAATCACCCCAAATAACATCACCTTCAAAACCTAAAACAGATTTTCAAGTATTTTTCAAAAAGTTAGATTTTCTGCCCAATTCCGAACAAGTTTTCGTTCATTTTTATAGCAATTCTCCCTATGCTTTTTGGCTTGATAGCAGTCAAGTTGAAGAAGGTTTATCCCGCTTTTCTTTTATGGGAAGCGATCGCGGTCGTCATAGTTTGCGAATCTCATATAATTGTCGCGATCTCGAGATAACACAAAATAATCTTGTTACTCACCAAAATATTAGTATCTTTAAGTATCTCCAAGAAGAACTCGATCGCCAATTCTGTAAAACTGAAGATTTACCTTTTAACTTTAATTGTGGCTTTGTTGGCTATTTTGGCTACGAACTGAAAGTAGAATGCGGCGCAGAATCCGCTCATTCTTTTGAATTACCCGATGCTGCTTTTCTTTTAGCAACGCAAATGCTGGCCTTCGATCATCAAGAAAAAAACACATATTTACTGTATTTAGGCAAAGCCCAAGAAGCTCAGGAAGCTGAAATATGGTTTAATACGATTGAAAACGCTCTGGAAACAATGCCACCTCTTGCCGCGATCGCCCCGGTAAATCACCCAGAACCTGTTCTTTTTCGTTTAAGTCGCGATCGCCAAACTTATCTCAAAAATATCGAACAATGCTTGCAGGAAATTCACAATGGCGAAAGTTACGAAATTTGTTTGACCAATCGACTCTACACCAATACAACCCCCGATCCTCTCGCATTTTATCGCCATCTTCGCCAGCGAAATCCGGCTCCCTATTCAGGATTTCTCAAGTTTGGAAATTACACCATTGTTTGTTCTTCTCCAGAACGATTTTTACAAATCGATCGCGATGGATGGGTGGAAACGAAACCCATTAAAGGAACCTCACCGCGCGGTCAAACTCTCACAGAAGATCGCCAAATTCGAGAAAATTTGAGCAACAGCGAAAAAGATCGTGCCGAGAATCTCATGGTTTTAGATCTGCTGCGGAATGATTTGGGACGCACCTGCGATGTGGGAAGCATTCATGTTCCCAAATTAATGCAAGTGGAAACCTATGCAACGGTTCATCAGTTAGTTAGTACCATTCGCGGGCATTTGCGCGCCGACCTAAAAGTAACGGACTGCATTCGCGCCGCCTTTCCAGGAGGATCGATGACAGGAGCCCCCAAACTGAGAACAATGGAAATTATCGATCGCCTAGAAGGAGAAGCGCGAGGCATCTATTCCGGCGCGATCGGCTTCTTGGGATTAAATGGCACTGCTGACTTAAATATTGTCATTCGCACTGCAATTTTAACTCCAACAGAAACCTCAATTGGTGTAGGAGGTGGTATTACCGCCATGTCGGATCCTGAAATGGAGTTTCAAGAGACTCTCTTAAAAGCAGAAGCGCTCATTCATGCCCTAGTGCAAACTCTGTACGGAGAAGAAGTAAACAACTGGTACAAAGAGATATGTACCGCAGCCAGAAATGAAAACTTTCTCTTTAGCCGCAATTATTATTGCGCGTTAGAGAGAGTAGAATAAGCCTAAATTTATGATAGAAAAACTAATATTTTTCGGGTCGCGATCGCCGATCATGTTTAAATCGCATTATAAAATTGCAAAATTGTAATATCATTTTATTTTTTGTAATAAAAGTTACGAAAATCAATTGAAATAGCTCCTATAACTACAATTCAGCGATCGCACGAAAGTCATAACTCAATCTCCAGTTTGATAAAGACAAAATAACTTCGCAAAATTTATAGATTTCGCAGGAGAGATTGTGTTTAAAATCGGGAGAATGTGTTAAATGGAGTCTAAGTCTCATGTCCTTACAAGTTGAAGCTCTAGAGCAGAGTTTCGAGAAAATCAAGCCCAATGCTGACGAATTCGTAAGCAGTTTTTACGAGAACCTGTTTACGGCTAATCCAGAAGCCAAACCTTTATTTGGCAGTACGGATATGGCCTCTCAAAAGAAAAAACTCCTCGCTTCTCTTGTTTTGGTTGTAGAAAACCTACGCAAACCAGACACATTGAGTGAGGCATTAAAAGGGTTAGGTGCAAAGCACGTTAAATATGGTGCATTACCGGAACATTATCCCCTTGTTGGGAATGCTCTCTTGACCACTTTTGAGCAATATCTCGGTGCAGATTGGACAGGGGAAGTCAAACAAGCATGGGTGGAAGCCTACGGAGCAATTA
The DNA here is from genome assembly GCF_034932145.1 of Spirulina sp. 06S082. Taxonomy (NCBI): domain Bacteria; kingdom Bacillati; phylum Cyanobacteriota; class Cyanophyceae; order Spirulinales; family Spirulinaceae; genus Spirulina; species Spirulina sp. 06S082. Next base: position 24,729 of record NZ_JAYGHV010000136.1, read on the forward strand.
CAGAATTAATGCTTTCAGGAGCAGACTATTCTACTGAAGAAGTTGCTTTAGATTCTCCTCCAGAAGAATCCCCACTAGCAGTAGAATTGCTCGAAACCAGCTTTGAAAAAATCAAACCCCAAGCTGATGAATTCGTCAGTAGTTTTTACGAAAATCTCTTTACCGCTAATCCAGAGGCTAAACCTTTATTTGGTAGTACGGATATGGCTTCTCAAAAGAAAAAACTCCTCGGTTCTTTGGTTTTAGTTGTAGAAAATCTACGCAACCCAGACAAATTAACCGAAGCATTAAAAGGATTAGGTGCAAGGCACGTCAAGTATGGTGCATTGCCGGTACATTATCCCCTGGTTGGTAATGCTCTCTTGACCACTTTTGAGCAATATCTCGGTGCAGATTGGACAGGGGAAGTCAAACAAGCATGGGTGGAAGCCTACGGAGCAATTACAGAATTAATGCTTTCAGGAGCAGACTATTCTACTG
>NZ_JAYGHV010000137.1:0-25071 GCF_034932145.1 Spirulina sp. 06S082
ACTCAACTTGTTTGAGAATACCTCGAACTTCTTCACTGTCTTCAGGTTTACTAAAAAAGTTAGCAACCGTTAAAGCAAAATGCGATTTTCCCTTACCATAATCTTGAACCAAAAGGTGGATATTGGGTTCATTGGGACTATGAAAACTGCGCCGTAAGGCATCCAAAATTCCCACGGTACTTTTAGGGAGTCGCTCTGAACTTGTGTCATGATTAAAAATAAATCCTTCACACAAACGCAAATTCTTATCCGAGTCTTCCATCAAACTAAAATTAACGGCATTGGCAACCAATCCAGTTTCATTAATTTCAACGAGTTGACGTAATAACATAAGAAAAACGCAAATAAATTAAATCTTTTGAGTGCGACTTTCTGGCCAGTCTGGAGGTAAAAGAGAAGCAGGGAGAATAATCCAGAGACAAGATTCAAGTTGACGTAGGTTTAATAATTGTTGCCAAAAGAGAGAGATTGGACTGTTGGAAATTGTATTGAGGAAAGTCACTAAACAGTCAAAATCCTCAAGCAAAACTACGATTTTATCGGTGTCGTAACATATATGCCGGAGTGAGTCGATCTCCTTTTCCAAATGGCGATGTAGCCCTAAAAAACGACCTTGACTCGGGACGCGATCGAGCAAATTTTGTCGATAGCTGACCCGTTGGGCATTCTCTCGACAAGCTAACTCGTTTAAATCTAACTCTGTGGGATTATTCCAAAGGAGGATATGGGGGCGATCGCCGGGGAATACGTCTCGCAAGGAAATCTGATTCAATTGAGGCATCAGACAATTTGCCTAATAAAGAGAGTGCCATTTATTAGCCTATCATAGACTTAATTCTTTTAATCTCTAGCAACAAAACTTTATGTTACTCAGAATACAATATTATGTTTGGTAGGCTTTCTTCAATAACTTGAGAGGGTCATCCCAACGGCAAACGATTTGTGCGGGGGGAACTGTGCGTCTTTGTTCCACGATCGCTTTTGTTTCCAGTTGAGTCAAACATCCTTGTAAAATATCTGGTTCGATGTTGAGAATAGGGCCAAGTCCGTAAGGCTGTAAAAGAACTTTTTCTGTGAGAATAGAAGTCGTTTCTGGGAAATCTCGTTCCCACAGTTTGGCGAGAAAGTAACCAATCAGATAAATATTAGGGGGGGGAATACGATTGATTTTATATCGGTTGTTTGATTCAAGAGAGAACAATTGACATCGAGAAAGTATGGAAGCAGGATCTGTATAAGTTCTCATCAGAGTGCGAAGTAGAGTTTTAACTGTTTTGCTATTCGTTAACTCAAAATTTGCCTCACAGCCCCGGAAGAAATCATCAAGGCTAAAAGTGGTGCGATCGCCTAAAAACTCAAAGATAAAATATGTCCATCCTCCCCATTCTGTCGCACTTTGAGGAGGTGCTTGCAAGCCATTTCCCCCAAAACAGAGATAAAAGTGCATCAACCAAGCCGTAATAGGAGATTCTAAATAGCGATCGCACTCCATGACAATTTTACCCTCCGAACTGAGATAATGATTGTGTACCAATCCCGAACGAATTGCCCAACTTTTCAGCCGCGATACTTTTGGACCCCCAAGATTTGTTCGTTGGTATAGTTGTTCATTTGACCCTTGTAAACCTTGTTCTTCTCCTGCTGCATTGAGAATTTTGCTTAAATCTTCTCCTTTGGGGAGAAAATGGCCGTAAAAACCGAGTTGTAATTTAGGCATCTATTCTTTTTGTCCTCTAATTTGAAAATACCGAGGCAATATTACCAGAATTTTTCTTAACATCGCGATCGCTTTTCTCCAGGACGGGAATTATATGAGTTGGCGGATTTGAGCTACGGTATCGGCTAAAATGTCCGCAGCTTGTTTGATTTTAACGGCTTTTTCTGCGGCATCTCCATAGATATGATCGATGCTGTTAGCGTTGCCAAATTCTGCGGTTAGGGTGTGGAGAATGCAATCGGTGACTCTGCTCGCATGGAGTGGTAGAGTGGTAGTCAAGGTAAATTGAGGTCATGGAAGAGGTGATTTTGCAGTGCGATCGCGAGATTTAAGAATGCTGCCTTGTTGCATTACCAGATTGTGCTAATACTTGAAAGTAAAATTTGGCGATCGCGACTAATGAGAGGGACATCGTGATATAAAGCAGTTGCAGCAATAATGCGATCGGGAAGATCGGGTATTTGCATTCTTTCGACGTTTTTCATTGCTCGAGCAATATGGCGATCGAAGGGAATTTCAGTCAAGACACTATCTTTTTTACCTACTTCTCCAAGGAGGCGATCGAGGGTAGTTGATGCAATTCGTCCTTTTTCGCTAAGATAGACAATTTCAGCTAGAGTTATGGCAGAAAATCCCACTAAATTTCCTTCATTGGCAATTGTTTCTATTGTATTGCGAGCGGTATCTGAAAGACGCGAATCGTTAAAAATGTACCAGATTATGGCGTGAGTATCCGCAACAGCACGTAGCATTAGATATCCTCCCGTGGAAAATTACTCCACATTTCTTGGCGAATTTCTGCAATATCCTCAGAAGAAGATGCTGTTCCCAAATCGGCGCAAATTCCCAGCAATGAACGACGTTTTGAGGGATTTTTTTGCAAGATTTCTTTTTCAATTTCTGGCAACACCTGTTGAATTAATTGAACTTTCTCAACTAGAGAAAGTTGATGGATTTGTTTAACAATTTGTTCTAATGGCATTTTCTTATCGAGGTGTTTTGACTATTATACAAGTTTTGAGACATGAGGCGATCGCATGGAGTGGTAGAGTGGTAGTCGAGGTAAATTGGGGTCATGGGAGGGATGCGATCGCTTAGAACCGATTATAATATTTTTGTAAAGCAACTTCTGCTAAATTTTGTAATTCAGATTTATCAGTATCGGTAAGACTACGCCACAAAGGTTCAGAAAATTTTAGAATTGTTATCTCTTTTAGTCGGCGTAAAAATTTACGTTTCTCAAATTTTTCAAACGGTTTAGATAGTATAATTGCTTCTATTTCACTACAAGACAATTCAGCAATACGAGACATTTTTGCATTATTTCTTTCAACAATCAAATTTTGATTTAATCTTTGCAAGTAATAATCCTGGAAAAATTGTGTAAGTTCTTGAGTTTTTATACGACCCTGAGCGTCAGCTAGTTTAAGTAAGCCAAGTAATAAAACAGGTTTATAAGATGTATTCATACTCATCTTACGGACAAATTCAAAAAATCTTTTTTTAATATCTTCATCAGTCAGACGAGGAATATTAAAATCTTTCCGTATTTGCTCTAATCTATCTTTTTTAAAGTAATGATAAACTCGATTTCCTAATTCAATGGTATGATCTGGAATGAGCTTTCCAGATTCTACCCATCGTCTAACAACACTTTCTCCAATTCCCAATCTTGTTTCTATTTCACTTGTTTGATACATTTCTTTTGCTTCATCTTGCCAGCGAAAAATATCAATAGGTTCATAACGATCTGCCCAAAGATTAAGAGTTAACATAACTGAAGGTTTTTCTCCTCGATTGAGTTGTTTTTCTTCCTCTTTCATCATTTCTTGAGGTGCTGCAACGAATGCACCGGGACGGTAAGATGTTTTATTAAATAAATAATGCGTATTTATTGATCGCGCATAGCGAGTTGTATTATCAATAAAATCAAAAACCAAAAGGTATTCTTTCCCAGAAGCACAGCGAGTTCCTCTTCCAAGTTGCTGAAGATATATAACTTTACTTAATGTTGGACGCGCCATTAATAAAACTTCTGTTTCTGGTGAATCCCAACCTTCATTTAAAATGTCACAAGCACAAAGAACCTTGATTTTTCCTGCATGATATGCTTGTAAAATTTCTTCTCGTTCTTGGTTTTTCATTCTGCCGGAAATATGTGATGCTGAAACTCCATTGCTTTTAAATTCTGCCGTTATATCTTCAGCGTGTTTAATATTGAGGCAAAAACAGACGGCTCTTTTATTCAGTGCATGATTGATATATGTTTCTACAATTAAGCGATCGCGACTGGGAACAAACAAATATTCACCTAAATCTTTACTGCGATAATCAACTCCATTAAAACGAATTTTAGTTAAATCGATATTAGTTTTAACTCTAACACAGCGAATTGGAACGAGAAGTTCACGTGCGATCGCTTCTTCTAATTCTAAACGGTGAGCAGAATTCTGAAATATTTCAATTAAAGATTGTCCATCGTGTCTTTCTGGTGTAGCAGTCAAGCCTAAAATAAATTTTGGTTTAAAATAATTCAGAATTTTACGATAGGTTTCAGCCGTAGCATGATGAGCTTCATCAATAATAATATAACCAAATTCTCTCTCGTCAAATTCATTTAATGAGGATGATATTGCTTGAATTGTAGATAAAACGATCTGTGTATTAGGTTTTCCTTGTTTCTTTCTATAAATTTCAGAACTGGCATTTGCCCAAATTTCAGCGAAGCGTTCTAAAGTTTGTGAAACAACTTTTTTCCTGTGAACTAAATATAATGTTCTAAACCCTAAATTTTTAGCATCAGATAAAGCAATATGCGTTTTTCCCGTTCCTGTTGCATGAGTAATCAATGCAATGGTTTTTCCTTCATTCCTCAACGTTTGTAATTCTTGTAAAGCATTACTTTGATGGTTAAGTAATGAAATTTCTCCTCCTTCTTGAAGCGGTAAAAATCCATCTAACGTGCCTTCTATAATTTCGCGTTCTAAAAATAGGAAAAGTTGTTCTTTTATTTTTTCTCTTTCAGTTGCTAATTGAACATCAGTCCAGCGATACACTTTCCATCCTTGATAAATCAAACTATTTTGGCGCAAAAGTTCATCTCGATAATCTCGATTGCTGACCATTGAACTATCAGGAGAATGCCAAATTTCTCCATCGATTTCAAAAGCATATTTAGCAAATTGTGAAATAAGAGCAAAATCAATAAATCGACCTGTATCATAAATATCTGATACAGAGAATTGAGGAACAAGCAATTGAGTTTTTTCAAATCCCAATGCTTCTTGAAAAATTTCAACAAATAAATCTTCACTAGAACTACTTTCAGACGCTCTATTTGGATCGATTAGAATAGACATAAGCAGAGAAATTGTTTAATTTAATTAATTATCGCAAACATTTACCAAACTTGTCACCAATCCTTTTAAGATACGCAATACCTCATAAAGCTCATTGTATGACGGAAAAAGAGAAAAAGTTCGAGAAATATCATATTGAGGTGTTCCTTGACAGTTGAGTTTGAGGAAAAAGAAATTTCCTCCATTTGTTGCCATTCCAAATACGGGATTTTCAGGATGAGGATTAGCCATCATATATGCTAATGTTTGGGGAATTGCCATATCGAGATTAATATCTGTTCCCTTCGATTCCAATACAGCTATCCATAATCCCTTTGATACAACTAAAAAATCAATTCTTCCTCGCAGAATTTCCTCTGAGGTCTCACCCGTTGCGACTGATGTACTGACTTCAATTGCGACTTCCCCTTGCATCTGAAAAGGAGGATCGTAAAAACCAACCAATTCTAATAACGGGGACAAAACCAACAAATTCACCAATCCTTCAGCAAGATTTCCACTAGCGCGATGATAGCGATATCTCCCCTTAATTCGACCCAATACTGCTTTTTCTGTTTCTGTTAAATCGGGTAAATTTTCCTGCCATTCCCTGAAGAAATCAGGATCGGCAGCTTGCACCAAATTGAATTGCTGTTCTACCTCATTAATTGTTGTAATTCGTTTTGTAATTGCGGTTATCATGAGCCTTTCAATAGTTAAACTTGACTTGTTGTACCCATCGCAATACGTCCCGGTAGATCGGGAGAATAAGCAGAATAATTTCCTTTTGCTTGTTCGATCGCGCCAGTTCCCGATCGCCCTCCCACAAATAGTTCAAATTTAGGGATACAAAAGGTATTCTGCACGTCGATCGCCATCAAACAAATTCGGGTTTTATCTTTGGCTGCGGGTTGAATATGCCACCGTTTTGCCCAATCTTTGGCTTGCATCGCGCGATCTTGGTAGGGGACTCGCCACACTTCGCCGATAATGCTGGAGTCGAAGAAGGAGGGAAGGGGAAGCTGAGTAGTAGTTTGCATCATGGGTTCGTTGCCGTTTCGTGTAACTTCTACACCAAGAATAGTGTTTATTTTACACAATGTCAAGAGACAAGGAAAATCTTTTGTTTTGTGGAGTCTATCTGTGTTGGTTGGATGCTCGAACATCCTCATTGAGGATTGTTTGTGGCTTCTGCGATCGCGCTTCTTTCAAGGTCGAGGAGGGCGATCGCTAAGGGTTTCGGCTGGTTTCAAGATTGAGAGAGGGGAATGTTAGTCAATAAAAAGGGAGACTTCCGGATTCTTCCCCCGGCTAAAAAAGGGGACTTCCGGATTCTCCCCCCTTATTAAGGGGGGCTGGGGGGGATCAAATTGATAACTAGCAAGTTGAGTTATTTTAGGATTTTTTGTGGCTTGTGCGATCGCTTTTATAATCTTGGGCTTGATTGGATACCTGTATCGTTATTTTAATTCTTAACCGATGCAAAGGCGATCGCTTTATCAGTGAGACGTTTTCTCGTTGCCAAGAATTTTAATTCTTGGCTCAAAGCTAAAGCCAGCTAAAGCAGGCTATAATTCTCACATTTTTTTAACCTATTTGAACGAGTTTTCGCTTTTAGCCTGGTGTTCTGTCAAGGTAATTTTGCAGTATCGAGTCCGACAGGGAATCAAATTCCCTGTCTCATACAAAAAGTCCTCTGAAGAGGACTGAATCAACAAGGTTAGATAAAATCGCAATATCCCTAATCCATTTCAATGGATTTCTTGTATGAGACAGGGATTTCAATCCCTGGCGGATCCGGCTATACTCGTTATTTTAAGTATGACAGACCACTAGGGAGAGGAGAAAACATCCTCAGCAATACTGAAACAAAGGCAGGAAAAGGCAGGAAAAGGCAGGGAATTTCCCTCTCGCTAACTTAATATGAGGGTTTTAACCGTGGGAGTGGGGATGGAATGCTGCAAGAGTCTTGCGTGAGAGGTAAACTAGAGAAATTATTGTGTTGTGGGCTTGAGGCAAGAGAGGAAAATGAAGTTTTGGCAAAAATGGCTGCAACAATTAGCAGAATATCTCCAGAATAGCACCCAAACCGATGCGACAAGGGAAGACTATTTCCGCTTTTTAAGGGAAGTATTGCGGGCAGTAGATGAAAGTAACAGCGATCCTCAAGTTGTTTATCCGCTATTGGCACAACATCAAGAGAAACTCGATCCAATCTTTGCAGAGATTATCAAACAATGGTTTGAGTCTGAACTTGACCCCAATAATTCTGAGAACAATCAATTTCTAGCAAGAACTCTTTTAAACTTTGCTGTTGATATTAGTGAATTTCCGTTAGGTAGTCGTGCCAATAACATTGAAATTGCGATCGCCTGCTACCAAGCCGCTTTACAAATCCTTACCCGCGATGCCTTTCCCCAAGATTGGGCAATGACGCAAAATAATCTGGGTGCTGCCTACTCTGACCGCATCAGAGGAGAGCGATGGGAGAATCTCGAAAAGGCGATCGCTTGCTACCAAGCCGCTTTACAAGAATATACCCCCGAAGCCTTTCCCGAAAAATGGGCAGGGACGCAAAATAATCTGGGGGAAGCCTACCGTAACCGCATCAGAGGAGAGCGGGGGGAGAATCTCGAACTGGCGATCGCCTGCTACCAAGCCGCTTTACAAGTCCGTACCCGCGATGCCTTTCCCGAAAAATGGGCAATGACGCAAAATAATCTGGGTGCTGCCTACTCTGACCGCATCAGAGGAGAGCGGGGGGAGAATCTCGAACAGGCGATCGCCTGCTACCAAGCCGCTTTACAAGAATATACCCGCGAAGCCTTTCCCCAAGAATGGGCAGCGACGCAAAATAATCTGTGTGCTGCCTACTCTGACCGCATCAGGGGAGAGCGGGGGGAGAATCTCGAACAGGCGATCTCCTGCTACCAAGCCGCTTTACAAATCTGTACCCGCGAAGCCTTTCCCGAAAAATGGGCAATGACGCAAAATAATCTGGGTATTGCCTACTCATACCGCATCAGGGGAGAGCGGGGGGAGAATCTCGAACTGGCGATCGCCTGCTACCAAGCTGCTTTACAAGAATATACCCACGAAGCCTTTCCCGAAGATTGGGCAATGACGCAAAATAATCTGGGTATTGCCTACTCTGACCGCATCAGGGGAGAGCGGGGGGAGAATCTCGAACTGGCGATCGCCTGCTACCAAGCCGCTTTACAAGAATATACCCCCGAAGCCTTGCCCCTAGACTGCCTCCGAACCGGACGCAACCTCGGTAACTTAGGATTTGAGCAAGAAGACTGGGAAAACGCCATCTTCGGCTACGATCGCGCCATCCGTGCCGTAGAACAAAGCCGCAACTGGGCAACCTCCCCCCAAACCAAACGCCAACTCCTCGAAGATGCCCTGCCCATCTACGGTAAAATGGTGCAAGCCTGTGTCACCTTAGAACGCTACGAACAGGCACTTCTCACCGTCGAGCGCAGTAAATCCCGTACCCTGAGCGAAATCCTCAGCCAAGCCGACCTCATCCCCAAAAACGCCACTCCCGCGCAACAACAACGCTACCGTCAACTGAACCGAGAAATTGCCGCTCTGCAACAGTCCTTCCAAGGAGACACAGCCCTCGGGGACAGTCCCAGCAACGGAGAAGGACGACAGGGACAGACCCCCACCACCGCACCCCCCCAACAAACCCCACTACAAAGCCTCCTGCAACAACGGGAGACACTCCTCGCAGAAATCGACGACCCCGAGTTTAAGGCGATCGCGATTACCTCGCCCCAACTCCCCGACTTCAGCCAACTTCTCACCCCTACAACCGCCGCGATCGAGTGGTATCTCCCCCAAGACACCAACTTAGGGGCTTATGCCTTCATCATCACCCTCCGCGACAACCGCCCTCACATCCAACTGCACCGCTACACCCCCCAACAACGCCAAAACCTCGACAATTTCAACGAAACCTACTTCTCCGACTACCGCCAACCCAGTTGGTACGATCGCCTCTCCTCCCGCCTCGACGACCTCGCCCAATGCCTCAACCTCACCCAACTCCTAACCCTAATTCCCTCAACCTGTAACGCCCTCATCCTCATCCCCCACCTATACCTGCACCTGTTCCCCTTACAAGCCTTATCAGTCACCAGTGAAGAGGAAATAAAGATATTACAGAAATGCTTTGCGGAGGGAGTGCGCTATGCTCCCAGTTGCCAAATCCTCGCACATTTGCAAAACCGCCGTCAACGCGCCACCGCTTCCCAATTCTTCGCGATCCAAAACCCCACCCAAGACCTCCCTTACACAGAAGTCGAAGTGGAAACCATCCGCCAACCTTTTGACCCCAACAGCTACATCCTCAAAAACAAAGCCGCCAATAAAGCCGCCTTAAACAGTCCAGAAACCCTCGCACAACTGAGTCAGAGTCGTTTCATTCATTTTTCCTGTCACGGTGGCTTTGACAGCGAAAATCCCTTGAATTCTGCCCTCGTTTTAGCTGGGGATGCACCTCCCACAAAAGGCGATCGATCAACTCTAACACTGCGGGACGGTCGCCGCTTCGACACGGAACACCAAGGACTCACCCTGCGGGAAATCTACGCTAATCTAGAACTTCCTGCTTGTTTCCTGGTCATGCTTTCTGCTTGCGAAACCGGACTTCTCAGCAGTAAACTCACCGATGAGTATGTGGGGTTAGCCAGTGGCTTTTTTTACGCTGGGAGTGCTTCTGTGGTGAGTAGTTTCTGGTGCGTAGATGATTTTGCTACAGCATTTTTAGCCATTCGCTTCTATCGACAATTAGGAGAGAGTCCCTCTCCCTCCATTGTTGTTGCCCTCCAAACTGCCCAAAATTGGCTCGAAACCGTCTCAAAATCCGACTTTTTCCAATGGTTAAGTAATGATTTAAAACTCCCCCAAAACCAAATTGAAGAATACGAAGTTCGTTTTCATCGCCGCTATAAAACCGATCCTCCCTTTGCCCATCCAAAATATTGGGCAGGGTTTGGCGCAATAGGATTATAATTATCGTGTCGTCTTTCATGTCATTATGGAGATAAAGTAAAACAATGTTTAGTGAATCTCAACAAGTTATTCAAGACTTTTGGACTCTTCTCGAACGCGAGAAAGGCGATCTCAGTTCTTCCTTATTCGGCGAAGAGGAATGGCAATCTTTACTAGAATTAGAACAAGAATTAGCAGAACTTGGCGATGCTTCTGATGCGAAAATCGCCAAAAAAATAATCGATTGGTGTGAAAAATATCCCGCCATTGAAACCAGTTTTAATAATGAAAATTGGTCAGAAGTTCGCATTAATATTGGAGTTCGCATTAATATTGGGAAAAAAGATAAAGTTATTCCTAAAAAACCTGAAGGCGAAAGACCCATAATAACTGATAACCAAGCCCTCATCATGGCAAAGTTGCAAAAGAAACTGGAAGAACGAACAAAATGAAGGAAATAGTTACTCAAATTTATGCACCCAGTCTCTATTGGTTTAAGTATCAATATCATACAGGTTTAGTAGTTTCTGGAGACTCAAAACAATCCCCAGAATTATCATCAATCAACCCGCAATGGATCGAAAAGCAATATCAAGCAATATTTGCCGCTTTTGCGATCGAACAAGAGTTTTCTATTCGGGAAGATAGACCCTCACGCTGTTTCGATTTACTCCAAGGTAACAACCAAGAAAATACGAAAAACTACGAATATTTTACCACAAAAAATGGAGAATTAGATGGATTCATTTATCCCCAATCAATCCATGATAGTTATGCTCTCAATCTTAATATTCGCTGTCCTGAAAATCCCGGTAATGACCAATATTCAATTACCGATTTAGCTAATTTTAACCCCGAAAACTGCTTTAAAACTCCCTCAGAAACTCCCGACGGTTATCTAGGCCAAACTTTACTCCTAAGCGCCTATTTAGACCAACCTCGTCCCAAGAATAGCCGCGATTTAGACTATTTAGCAAAACAATGCTGGTGCAACTTTTTTGCCCTCGAAAATCCCGAAAAACTTCCGCCTTTATATCGCACTTATAATCTTTTTGGCGGTTATATCTACGAATATGGCAACCCTAAAATTAATTCCAGTGAAAATCCTTACGGACATCTATTAATTTGGTTCTTTTTTGATGACAATCCCACCTTTATCCTTGAAAAGTGTTATTGGGAATTACCAGAACTATTCCTCTACTATCACAAAATTAGTAATACTTTTCAAGAGAGCCGTTTTTTTTACGATCGCGCCAATAAAATTGTTATCGAGAATGAAAGCCAATTAAATCATTTTCAGCAAAACTATCTCGATCAAGAAGCCCTCATTTCTCTCTCAAATAACGATTTACAAACCCTCAAAAATACCTTAAAAACCCTCTTAAAAAACTCCCTCAACTATTCCCAACAACTGCGAAATCTCGAATATGCTCGCAATACGATCGCCATTAACACCAAAAACTATCAAGCAACCCTCGTAGAACTAGAACAACTCTCCCAAAATTCCCTCGAGTTTTTTCAATTTTTTGCCGACAAAGAAGCGATCGCCTTTCAAGAACAAATTGCCGCCGATTTGAACTACTTTAAACAAGGTTCGAGTTTACTGGATAAAGCGATCGCCACCATTCGCGGATTAGTAGAAATTGACCAAGCAGAACGCGATCGCATTCTCCAAAAACAAAACCAAGACCTACAGGATAACGTCCAAGCGATCGGGGTAGGAATCGCAGTAGGCGCAATTATTGCCTCGAGTTCCGGTTTAATGACTCAACCCATTACTTGGCCGTCGAACAAAGAACGCGGACAATATATTCATCCTTTTTTCGTCGCTGTTTTGGGAAGTTTGGTAGTTGCCGCTTTCGCCTGGAAATGTACAAAATGGATATTGCAGAAATGGCGAGAAGGGGAGAACTGAGATGCACCCAGTTTGACCTAAAAAGAAAAGGTAAAGCGAATGGTGCCAATCACATCATCGTGATCGCTAAAATTCTGATTAGGATTAAACACCACCACGGCACCGGGAGTAATAGAAATATTATCAGTGATGGGAAAGCGATAGAATCCTTCTAAATGCCAGATCGGATCTGTGCGACCAATACCACGATCTAAACCGCTTCCTCGAATGCCCTTCATGGTCGGCTGCATTCCCGCATATAATGCCCATACGTCCCCCTCTTTGAAGAAATCCGGTAAAGCAATGCCCAAGGAATAAGACCAGATATCTGCATTACCGCGCTCTAATAAAATAGCATTGGTATAGGTCATCGCCCCATTGACAATTAAACCATCAGTGAGACGCAGAGATACTTCCCCTCCGTAGGAATTCGTCACCATGGGAATTCCCCCATCGCTATTATCCAAAAATACCCAAGGATTATTAGCGGGGTAACTTCCTACTAACCCACTTAGTCCGTTAGTGCGCGATCGCCCTTCTGCATAGATGGGGCTACCACTGGCATGATAGCCGTGAACATAAGTGACACCCAGGGCAAGGCGATCGCCGAGATTGGCGTTCAAATGTCCCATTGCAGCATAGTCGCCATTAAATAACCCGGAACCTGCCCCTGGTGTTGCGGCGTTACTTCCGGCAAAATAACCTAAAGTGATGGTACTCGGTCCGAGTAGGTTTTCCGTGGGGGTAAAGCCTAAACTAATTGCGGCACCAGACCCCCCGCCAATGCGGAAAATCGGGTTGCGCTGGCCGAATGTGGAGAGGGAACCGTTTCCCCCGTCAAAGTCCTCAAAATAGGGATTTAAGGTGGGGGCGATATCGCTCCATTTTCCCCCAGTTGCAGCTACATAAGCCTGAGAATTGCCCGAGGGGAAATAGTATCCCAGCCAATCGACAATAACATCATTACTCGATTCGCTGTCGGGAACGTTAAAGGTTTGAGTGGCAGCAAAAGAACTGGTATTATTGAGGAAACTTAAGGCACCACTTCGATAAGCCTGCATATTTCCCGCCCGCAAGCGAGTGACAAGGCGATCGCGCCCAGTAAAACTGGTATTTAATTCCAAACGGGCAAGGTTGCCAAATGCTGCCTCGCTGACTACTGTTAAAACATTATTGGTGACAGAACTGCCGCCGTCAAAGTTATCGGTTAAGCCAAAAATAACTTCTCCTGATAGTTTCGTGGTGGTGGAAAATTGCTGGTTTTCGAGGAAAGATACCCGACTTTCTAAATTATCTACCTGGGTGCCGAGAGTTGCCAATTCTGTTTCAAATTCTTGCACGAGACGCTGTATTGCTTCTAAGTCTTGGCGACTGACGAAATCCGCCGTAGACGCGGCGATCAGGCGTTCCACTTGTTGGATGCAGGCGTTTAAACCCGCCGCAAATTCGTAACGGGTTAAGGCGCGATCGCCTCTATAGGTGCCGTTAGGATAACCTTTAAGACAATCATAACGCCGTACCAAGTCATCTAAGGCTTGAAATGCCCAGTCTCCAGGGAAAACATCGCGAAATTGGGAGGCTCCAATATTCTCTTGTCCTATCGCTTCGCTGCTATATTGGTTGATGCGATCGAGAAGGCTGGCTTTATTTTCAATAACTTCATTGCTCATGTTTGCAATGCGGCGATCGCGTTTTAAATCTGCTTCTGTCAAAAACTCCGGCCAGGTTTCCCCCAATTCATCCCTAGTCTTTTCTTGAGATGACAATAAATCTGCTTCTGTCAAGAATTCTGGCCAAGTTTCTCCGGTTTCAATACTCTCTATCTCTGCAACTTCTTCTGAGATTTGTCTCTCGCTTTTAATGGGGCGATCGTCTTCATCGTTAACGCTGAGTTCATCTAAATTATCAATATTTTGCTGGGGGATAAACTCATCTATTTCTGATCGAGTTATCTCTATTTCTTCTTCGCGATCGCTTTCAGAAAAAAGCTCATTTGTCAAGACTTCTGACTGAATTGATTTGGGAGGTTTGGCGATCGCGGAATATTCCTGCGCGAGAATTGTTTTTTCGTTATTTTTTAAGGTTTCATCGTACAATTCAACACTGAATTTGTCCGCATCCTGAGTAATTTCCGGTTCGATCGCGATCGCGGCTGACGTTGATGCGAGAGTCAAAACTATGCTCAAAACCGCCGGATTCTTTAGTAATAGGAGTTTCCACAATTGCCGATCCATTCCTCGTCACGCCTCGATAAACCACTTCTCGGCTATTGTACGCCCTCTCGACAATTTGCGATCGCTGGTCTGGGGACTGTTCTAAACTGCGTCGATCGTACTATCTTCTGGTCGAGAGAAAATTTTACCGAAGTTCTTCAACAGCTAGATTGTAGCGATCTGAATAATACGGTAGACTATTTTAAAACTGTCATCTTGGCACGGGAAAGTGCTATTAAATCTGGCGCGATCGCCTCCATTCCGAGAGGAGTAGAAAATTCAATTAAAGCAATAACGGCAAGGAATGACCAAAATAAAGATGTGATATACTTCATGAGTTAACCCTCCAAGGCAAATGAGCTTGCGTTCTCTATTTAAGACTCCAATCTCATCCCAACGGATTCCTACATTTTGCTGAATTTTGGCCGAGGTTTAATGTACAAGTTTAATTCACAAGATACGATCGCCGGAGCGTGAATTTTTTATTTCTTAGGTAAAGTTAATTTTGCGCTATTTTTCTCTCAGCTAAGATATATTCGATAGTATTTTAGCAAATCTTTTTGAGAACCATGAAACTTGAAGATATTCTGCATCACAAAGTTACAATTCGACTCGATACCCTGAAAAGCGATCGCGAATTAGTCCAACAGATACAAACCCAAATCAGTTATATAGACTTATATCCAGGGGAAAATTGGCTGGATGGAGATTACGGACATCGTACAGAAGATGCGATCGCGAAGTTTTGTCATATTTATTCCCTCAATAGTTTGGAAACGGGGTCATTTGACCAAGATTTTGCTCAGAATCTCTTAAGTCTAAACTCTTCTTCAGAAAGCATCTCGATCCAAGAGAAATCCCCAACTGATGAAACTAAATCGGATGACGATCTCTCCCTCGAAAAAGGGCGATCGATTTATCAAGAATTCTTAAAGATTTCCGAGAAGGGAGATGCCGACTATCCCGCACTTTTTTATAAGGGGATCAAAACATCTCCTTATCAAGAAGAAATCCAAGAATATCCTCGCCGTTTATTACAAAAGCCTGACGGTAAAAATGTTGTTTCTGTTAATCGCGATACAAGTTCATTTAAACCTTATCCTAAACGAGGAGAATTGCCAGAAATTGACGAAAATAGCTTAGATTTTCTCCATGAAGAGATTACCGAGGCTTGTATTTGTGTTGGCAGTTTGGTTGGTGGAAAATTACAAACAAAATGGTTGGGAAGGAACGCACTGAGTAATGATGAATTTTGGAGCAGTACGAAGATTATTCCCGCACTTTATTTGATTTCTCAATGCAATAGCAAATATCCTAAATTAGATATTGATTATTGTAGCATTCGAGGTGTTGATTCCCAAAAGCGATCGCAGAATATTCCTGTTTCTCAACTACTGCAAGATTTAATCAGTTACGATGAAAAATTCACCACTTCTAATTCTTTAGGGGCGATGTTTAAGCGTTTTCTGCCTCAACCCGAACTCGAAAAATGGTTGCAGAATTTAACAGGGAATAAGTCAGCTATTTTTCAGGGCAGATATGGAGAAGAACCTTTTATTAATCGCCCAGAAATCTACGATCGCATTAGCAAACAAGTCTTGTTAACCTGCGATAAAGATGAGCCAGAATGGAAGAGTAATACGCTTTCTGCTTACGATTTAGTGCGAGTTATCTCTAACATTGGCTGGCATTATTATTTATCTCCAGCTTCGCGAGTTCCTGGCGCACAATGGCATAGTTTAGAGTCTCTCGTGCGTGCATTAGGAAACGATCCAGCGCGTTTAACTGATTTAGCAATAGAAAAACTGGGATTGCAGGATAAGATTGAATCTGTGGTAATTTTATCTAAATTAGGTAATGGTATAACCGGCATTCGCAAGCGTGCAGAAGCCGTTTATGTGGCTTTAGTTCAGTTTGTTCTTTTGGAGGATAAAGCCCCTGCAAAAGCTGTTTCTCTGGCGATCGCTATGCGAGGAGCAAAATGCTTAGAACCGAGAGATTACAATCAGGAAGCACGAGAATTAGACGCGCGAATGGCGACAGAAGTGACGGAAATTATTCGTCATGCTGTGACGGGAGGGGTTTGGAGACCAAACGATGTCGAGGAATCTCATAACTGAAAAAATCCTTCGCCAAACAAGTATTCGGAAAAATTGCTTTCGCTTCCTCTAATAAATGTTCCACTTGCAGGGAATTTCCGGGGGCATAACGAGGACTGAAATGGGTCATAATTAACTGTTTCACTCCCGCCAATAAAGCCACCTGTGCCGCCATTGTTGAAGTAGAATGCAGGCGATCGAACGCCATTTCCGCATCCTGATGGGCAAAAGTCGCCTCGTGAATCAAAACATCCGCATCTTGTGCTAAATCTACCGCCGCATCACAAAACACTGTATCCGTACAATAAACCGCTTTGCGCCCCGTTTCTGGAGGTTCGCACAGATCGATCCCGCGAATTTTACGACCATCGGGAAGGGCGATCGTTTTTCCGCGTTTGAGTTCCCCATAAACCGGACCAAAGGGAATACCCAAGGCTTTTGCTTCTTCCACCTTAAAACGTCCAGGGCGATCCTTTTCGACAACGCGATAGCCGTAAGCAGGAACGCGATGTTTTAATAAAATGCAACTCACGCTAAACTCATTATCCTCGTAGACCAAACCCGGTTGGACGCGATGAATTCTCAAGCGTCGGGATAAGTCCATATAAGAATATTTACAACAAGCGCGAATATATTCTTCCAACCCACCCGGACCATAAATATCGATCGCGTGTCCGGTGCCCGCTAAACCAATGGTCGCCAATAATCCCATTAAGCCAAAAGTATGATCGCCGTGCATATGGGTGACAAAAATACGTCGAATTTGCGAGCTTTTTAAGGCACTGCGAAGGAATTGATGTTGCGTGCCTTCGCCGCAGTCAAATAGCCAAATTTCCGCACGTTGGGGGAGACGCAGGGCAACACTGGAGACATTGCGCGATCGCGTCGGAACTCCCGAACTGGTTCCTAAAAAGGTGATTTCCACAAGTAGGGATTCTGCAATAAAGATAGATCTCTCAAACTAGCCTAACGCACAACAATGGGGAAAACCCCTCTATCGGAATTCGTATTTTCATCTGTTTCTCATCCCCGTGGGAGGATAATATGGGTATTGGTTGAACTATAAGAGACAAAATTCTCGTGCTATCCACTCTTATCGCTGATTTTAAGATTATCTTTGAGCGCGACCCTGCCGCACGCAATTGGTTAGAAGTTCTCTTTTGCTATCCGGGGTTGCAAGTTCTATTATTCCATCGCCTGGCGCACTGGCTGCACCATTTGGGATTACCTTTTCTACCGCGTTTTCTCTCCCATATCGCCCGCTTCCTCACTGGAATTGAAATTCATCCAGGGGCAATAATTGGTAAGGGGGTTTGTATCGATCACGGTATGGGTATCGTTATTGGCGAGACAGCCATTATCGGCGATTACTGTTTGATTTATCAAGGTGTCACTTTGGGAGGGACAGGAAAAGAAAGCGGAAAACGCCATCCTACTTTAGGGGAAAATGTTGTTGTGGGTGCCGGTGCTAAAGTTTTAGGCAATCTACAAATTGGCAATAATGTTCGCATTGGTGCCGGGTCTGTGGTGTTACGAGATGTCCCTTCTGATTGTACTGTGGTGGGCATTCCGGGGCGCATCATCTATCAATCTGGGGTGCGGGTTAGTCCTTTGGAACATGGAAAATTACCGGACTCGGAAGCGGTGGTTATTCGGGCTTTGGTCGATCGCATTGAAGCCCTAGAAGAATCCCTAGAAACCTTGAAAAAACAGCAGCAGGGGACTCATTCTTTGGTTAAAGCGGTGATTCCGACTGATTGCAAGAAGGAATTGGTAGAAGCGGGAAAAAGCTGTCAGTTACGCGATCGCGACATTCGCGAATTTTTGGATAGTTCGGGAATGTGAAGGGAATTGTTAAGAGAATTGTTAAGAGAATTGTTAAGAGCGCATCACCCGCGCTCTTATCTCCCACAATTTTATCACTAATTCCTGTCTGAAGACTGTAAATAGTTGTCAATATGACCCTTTGTTCTCTTGGCATTAAAAATACAGTCAGATACAAACAAGTTAAAATTCTCTCGAGTTGCTAAAATACCTCTGTTCACTGAGTTGGGGTAGGCTAAATCGTAATTGTGGGCAAGCAACCAAGGGGCTGTTTTTTGTTCGATATAAGCAATTTCAGAGGCAGAAAGTTCCTGAAGCCATCTTTGGGATTTACCAGAACTAATATGATTTTGATGGAGGATGTTTTGACTGTCTATTTTTTGTTGTTTGCTTTGCATTAATTCGGTTTTTTTCTTCTGGCGATCGATGGAACATTGCTCTGCCACTTCTTTTGCTAAATCATTACTGATACTGATACCGAGATGCTCTGCAATTCCCAAAACTTCCTTTTCTAGATTCTGCATTAAAACTTCATACTTGGAAATATAGATCGTTTCAAGAGACTCCCATTTTTTGCTATCTCTCATCACTTTCTCTAGCCATTGTTCGCGGATGACTGCATCGAAAGAGCATTTACGCCAAGACATAAAGGAAGTCACAACATCTCGAAGATCTCGATAAACATAAATTGCTTTACCTTTATTTTGCCTAATTAAATCTCCAAAATCAGGGCTGTACCCGTGGATTTTAACAATGTAATAATTGTCTCGATCGCTTTCCGTCGCACGATGAAATAAGTCTTCTTTATTTGGCACTGAAGGCAGCCAACCCAATCCCGATCCTTTTCCTACTTTTTCGACTAAAGTTTGGGTCAGTTTATATTGAAGCGTAGAGCCAGAGCGCATTAAGCCGCAACAAAATACTATCATAGTTTAATTGGCATAAAGAAGAACAAATTACTAGCAAATTATAACTGACAAATTTATAGTTAGGCATAAAGATAGCACCAAACCCATTAGAGACACAGCGCGGGTTATGGTAGAAAAAGAACTTTGCGCTTTTATCCTGTTCATGCTTTCCCTCTCTAACGAACTCAAAACCAAACTGGCGACACCTCTGAAAATCGGTTCAGTCACGGTAAAAAGCCGCGTTTTGCAATCTCCTCTCTCGGGGGTGACGGATATGGTGTTTCGGCGTTTGGTGCGGCGCTACGCCCCCGATTCGATGATGTACACTGAAATGGTCAGCGCCAGTGAGTTGAACCACCTGCGCCAGTTACCGAAGGTGATGGAGGTGGATCCTGACGAACATCCGATCGGTATTCAATTGTTTGATTGTCGCCCAGATTTTATGGGAGAGGCGGCGCAAAAAGCGGTTGCGGAAGGGGCGGATACGATTGATATTAATATGGGCTGTCCTGTTAATAAAATTACCAAGAAGGGGGGCGGATCTTCTTTATTACGTCAACCGGATGTTGCGGTGGAAATTGTGAGGGCGGTGGTGGCGGCGGTTGAGGTTCCGGTAACGGTGAAAACCCGCATCGGTTGGAATGATGAGGAAATTAATATTCTCGATTTTGCTCAACGCATGGAGGATGCGGGGGCGCAAATGCTCACTCTTCACGGTCGCACTCGCGCCCAAGGTTACAAAGGTAAGGCACGCTGGGAGTGGATTCGCCGGGTTAAGGAAGTTCTTTCGATTCCTATTATTGCTAATGGCGATATTTTCTCGGTGGAAGCGGCGATACGGTGCTTACAGGAAACGGAAGCAGATGGGGTAATGTGTTCTCGAGGTACTTTGGGTTATCCATTTTTGGCGGGAGAAATCGATTATTTTTTAAAAACGGGATATCTTTTAGATTCTCCGGCGATCGCGGAACGATTACAATGTGCGAAGGAACATTTAGTGGGATTATGGGAGTACAAAGGCCAGCGCGGCATTTATCAGTCTCGCAAGCATCTTGCTTGGTATGCTAAGGGGTTTGTTGGGGCGGGAGAATTGCGCGATCGCCTCTCTCGTATTGAAAGCGTCGAGGCGGGTTTACTGTTATTAAATGAGGCGATCGCTATGGTTTCCCTTGCAGAAGTTGAGATTTAAAGTTGAGATTTAACGATCTTTGAGTCCCATTTTTAACAACATGGTGGCACGACTCACGCCCTCTTGATTGCCAATACTGGTTAAAGTTAGAGAATGCAAGCGATCGAATAAAGGTTGTCCGGCAAGTTCTAACAAGCGCAACCCCGGAAATTTTTCCTCGAAAATGGGGCGAACTTTGCGCCAATTGATGTATAAATAGCCATTATTTTCCGAGGGTAAAGGCGCGATCGCCTCTTGAAAAGTTGCGCTTTCAGCCAAAGATTGAAAATTAGGATTAGTGGCTTTGGCGATCGCATCTAAGGAATTGGAGATGAGTTGGTAATCATCCAACATCGTATAAACCCCGCGTACATCAGCGTCAATTTTACCGCCACTGGCTATAAATTCCGCCCAGATTTTAACCGGTTGTTCCCCTAATGTTACATTGCCGATATTCAATCCTTGCTCTTTGGCCAAATCGTCTAAATGCGCCAAATTAGCCTCGATCTTGTCCCGATCTTCCTCATCACGCTGGCTGACAAATAACCATTGAGTTTCCCCTGGGGAGTCATTCGGTAACAGAGAAAGGGCATATTCTCCTCGGACCCAACTGAAAATATCTTCAGGTAAATTTAACCCCCAGGGGTCTTGCCATTGATTTAATGCTCCCACGAAGAGATCGGAAATGGGGCTATTTTCCCCAAAACCCGTTAAGATTTGTTGCCAAAATCCCTGTAAATCTACCCCTGCCGCCGTTAAAATCGTTTGCGAGGGAAGATAGCTTAATGCGGCGATCGGTTCGGAAAGGAGAGGTTGAGGTGTTTCCGATTTTACCACCCCGGAAAGAGCGCTTTGAGCCAGCAATCCCTGGCGATCGAGGCCAAAGGCTAGGGTTAAAGTAGGAGTGGGTTCCGTGGGTTTCCCTTCCAAGTCTTTAGTTAACGCGAGGAGATTCGCATAAGCAACGCTAATACGAGGCATTTTTATGGTTGCCAGTGCTGCTTTATAGTTCTCTGAATGAGCCAGATTGATGCTGGTAGCCTGTACATTATTAATGGCATCCCGCAACACTTTCGGATGATTGGCAAAAAGGACATAGCGATCGCCCACCACTGCACTCGCGAGGGAAGTCTCTTCGGTTTGACGCGATCGCGTGTAAATTAAATTCACCCCCTGATAAGGTTCAAAAACCAGATCCGCATCTCCCGCGATCGCGCTGCGGGAGAAAAACAATTGTAAAAATTCCTTGGCAGATTCCCCATCTTTCGCCGAAACCACCAATAAATAGCCCGCTTTGCGCCCATTTTCGGGATTGCGATCGTAGTCGAGGGAAGTCATCGCCACGGTTATTTCATCCCCCAACCAGCCTTTCACATCGGCGTAATAATTCAAATTCGTTTTTGCCAACAACCCCGCTTTAATTTCATCCAGTTCTTTGCGCGATCGCCGTCTCTGGGAAAGAGGGGTTTCCAGTTGTAATAATGCTTCCAGGCGATCGGGATTCACCAACAACGATACCATCGCCGGAGCCTGGGCAGGAACAAACATCGCCCCTTCCGGCATCAATTTCGTACCGCCATCCTTCAAACCGAGGGGACTTTGCGCCAATACCCAATAGATGCCACCTCCCGCCAAAGACAGGCAAACAACAGTAACAGCGATTAAAACAAGAAAGAGAGAACGCAGTCTCATTGGGAACTCCGATTGCAATGCAGCTTCATCATTATTGCATTATTAGGACTGACGCAGCTAGGGAGCGAGACGCTCCCACTACCGTATTCTCTTGTTATTGTAGTGCAGGCAAGATTGCCCATTCATGCGTAAGTCTTAAATTATTAGGTTTTTTGCAAAAATAGGTTATTATGATTAAAAATTCAACAAACCCAGCATCGGTAGAATATAACTGATGTACTAAACTGGATTTGTGTTTACAATGAACGCAATCCGATTTGCTAACCCCAAACGAAAGTTTTAGAAATTATAGCGTTGAGGCATTCTATGGAAACTCTCTCTCAAAATCCCGAAAAAGAAAAGGCACTTAAATTAGTTCTCAATCAAATCGAGCGCAATTTTGGTAAAGGCGCGATCGTGCGTTTGGGGGATGCGACCCGAATGCGGGTGGAAACCATCCCTACTGGGGCATTAACCTTAGATTTGGCCTTGGGGGGAGGACTGCCCAAAGGTCGAATTGTTGAGATTTATGGTCCAGAAAGTTCCGGTAAAACTACTTTAGCACTGCACGCGATCGCAGAGGTACAAAAATCAGGGGGTGTGGCGGCTTTCATAGATGCGGAACACGCCCTCGATCCCGCCTATTCTGCGGCTTTGGGAGTAGATATTGAGAACCTCCTCGTGGCGCAACCGGATACGGGGGAATCGGGCTTAGAAATCGTCGATCAGTTAGTGCGATCGGCTGCTGTTGATATCATCGTCATTGACTCCGTAGCCGCCCTAGTCCCTCGGGCGGAAATTGAGGGAGAAATGGGAGATGTGCAGGTGGGTTTACAAGCGCGGCTGATGAGTAAAGCACTGCGAAAAATTGCCGGGAATGTGGGCAAATCAGAAGCAACGATTATCTTTCTCAACCAGTTGCGACAAAAAATCGGGGTCACTTATGGTAGTCCGGAAGTCACAACGGGGGGAAATGCCCTTAAGTTTTATGCTTCAGTGCGTTTGGATATTCGCCGCATTCAAACCCTGAAACGAGGCAGTGAGGGAGAATATGGTATTCGCGCTAAAGTCAAGGTGGCTAAAAATAAAATTGCTCCTCCTTTCCGCATTGCTGAATTTGATATTATTTTTGGGAGTGGAATTTCTAGTTGGGGCTGTGTGTTGGATTTAGCGGAACAAACCGATGTGGTGGTACGCAAAGGCGCATGGTACAGCTACCAGGGGGATAATATTGCCCAAGGTCGCGATAATGCAGTCAAGTATCTGGAGGCTAATCTGGAGATGGCGAAGGAAGTCTCTCAACAGGTGCGGGAAAAACTGATGGCTGGGGCGACGGTTTCGGCGAATTCTGTGGCTGCTGCGGCTGCTGCTGAGGCGAAGAAAAAGGCGGAGGAAGAGAAGGAGAATGAAGATCGAGATAATAATAATTTGGATGCGATCGTGGTGGGAATGAGTAATTCTGGGACTTCTAAGCGAGGTCGCAAATCGAAGGCATCAGCGAAGAAGGAAGAGGAATAAAATAAAAAAGTAGAGGCGTTTACGTAAACGCCTCTATGTTGCTGATGATTAAGAAAAATTGCCTTTCCGATCTAATCTCTAAGGACAATCATCATTTCTTATTTCTCCATTAGGCATAGTAGTATTGCAGAGTATAGCAATACCTAAATTAGTGCCAGTTAAATTAGCATTCGTTAAATTAGCATTCGTTAAATTAGCCTCCGTTAAATTAGCATTTTTTAAGTTGGCATTGCTTAAATTAGCATCCATTAAAACGGCACGGCGTAAACTGGCCTCAATTAATCTAGCCCTTTCCAAGTTAGCACCTCTCAAGTTAGCCTTTATCAAGGTAGCACCTTTTAAGTTAGAACCGTCTAAGGTAGCATTCGACAACCTAGCATTAAATAAGTTAGCACCTGTTAAATTAGAACCGCCCAAGTTAGCATCTTTCAAGTTAGCATCTGTCAAGTTAGCATCTGTTAAATTGGATGCTCTTAATGCGGCATTAGGTGCGTATAATGTTGTTAGGTTGGCTCCAACCAACTTAGCCCCAATCGATCTTGTATTCTGTAATGAGGCTTCAACCAAACTAGCTCCATTCAGGTTAGCTAGAGTCAAATCAGCTCTGCTAAGGTTGGCAAGATTTAAAGTAGTATCTCTTAAATCAGCAAGAGTTAGATCAGCCTCTTTCAAATCAACGGAGTTTAGTTTAGAGCCTCTCAAGTTAGCTCGAATTAAGTTGGTGTTCTCTAAACTAGCATTTCTTAAATCCGTATTACTCAAATCAGCATTTTCTAAGTTAGCTCCATCCAAGTTAGTTCCGTTTAAATTCCCTCTACTTATATTAGCCCAGCTTAAATCACACTGTCTACATCTATTGGTAGATGCCAATTGAACATATAAGTCATCTAAATTAAAAGCAGATGCAGGAGGAACACACCACGCGATCGCTATAACAAGGATTACTGCGATCGCCAGAATTTTTTGTTTCATCTATTTTTTCCCTACTCTCAATAATTCATATTATCTTACCTTTAAGTATATCGTCAATAGTAGAAGAATTTAATTCACGTAAATAAAATTAATTTTATTTACGAACTTCTCGGAGAAAAATAATTTTGGCGTTTTATTAAGTTATTTTAATAAAGAGATTTTATGAAAGTTTGATGCGATCGTCTTCATTTCGATAGAGGTTGAATGAAATTTGCGAAGGGAGCGATCGCTACTCGCATTAGCGACTTACGCAGTATTGACATCTTCTTAAATGACCCATTAGTTCCCAGTTCCCCAAAAAAATGCTCTCTCCTTTTAGAAATTAGAGAGAGCCGAAATGTTGATGTTACTATTTTCGAGATGGGGCGCGATCGCGCCAGTGTAGCAAAGCTATACTATATCAAGATCAAACGCTATCTTTAACATCCGGAGAACCTAAATTAAAGAGAAAAGGAACGCTAGAAGTTGAATCGCCGAGAACGAGAACTTTAGGCATTTGTGCGCCACCTTGTCGCCAGGCTTCGATCGCTTCTTTTTGGAGAACGAGTCGTCCTCCTCGGGCTTTCAAAGTTTCAGCTAATAAGCGTTGAGCTTCGGCTTTACCTTGAGCGCGGTTAATGTCTGCTTGTGCTTCTTGTTCTGCTTCTTGTGCAACATAAATTGCTCGTTGTGCTTTCTGTTCGGCAATTTGCTTGTCTTCTACGGCTCGGGCAAATTCTTTGGAGAAATTCAGATCGATAACACT
>NZ_JAYGHV010000138.1:0-24127 GCF_034932145.1 Spirulina sp. 06S082
GATACCTTGCCCCGTGGGGATGAAATCCACGGATTTTGCCTTAGAAATGCTGCAAACCACAGGAGTAGTGGTTACTCCTGGCAATGCCTTTGGAGAAGCCGGAGAAGGGTACGTGCGGATTAGCCTCATTGCCGATCGCGATCGCCTCGGAAAAGCCTTAGACCGTTGGCGGAAAGCAGGTATTCGCTATCAACCCGAAGAGGTACTGGCTCCCCTTAGCACAAATTGAGCAAAAGTCCTGGTAAATATTTAATGTTATGAATAGATCTCGACAAAAGCCAGAGAGGATGTCAAAGTAGTATGATGGGTAAATGAGAAGGAATATCGGTGGCTGAAGTTATCGCTAGTCTTAGGGGGTTTTCCGATTGAGTATTAGCCAAGAGGCTTTCCTTCCGAATCCCAATCTCTACATGATATCCAATCAATTTGCGAGGCTAAGTTATGACCGTGTATATCGGGAATCTTTCCCATGATGCTACAGAGGAAGATGTAAATGGTGTTTTTGCTGAATATGGTTCTGTAAAGCGGGTGAAAATTCCTCTCGATCGCGAAACCGGTCAGCGACGGGGTTTTGGTTTTGTCGATATGGAGGAAGAAAAGGGCGAAACCGCAGCGATCGAGAGCCTTGATGGGGCAGAATGGATGGGTCGCACCTTAAAAGTCAATAAGGCCAAACCTCGGGAGGATCGTCCTTCTAACCGGAATTGGAAAGATAATGACCGTAATTTCTCATCAGGGCGCGATCGCTATTAAGTTTTGATGGGACAATTAAATCCGATGATTGACTCAGAGGATAGACAACAGAGCTATCCTTTTGTATTTTAGAGGGTTCGAGGTCTGTCGTTTGAGGTCTAGAATTTCAACGGCATCACTGCCAGTGTTTTTTGTAAATTGTTTTTTGTACATTATTTTTTGTACATTGTTTTTTTTCCATAATGAAAGCGGGAGGATATTGAATGGCCCAAGTTGTTCTTGGTGAAAACGAGCAATTAGAGTCAGCATTGCGTCGATTTAAACGGAAAGTTTCTCGAGCTGGCATCTTTGGCGATATGAAAAAAAATCGCCACTTTGAAACCCCTGCCCAAAAGCGCAAGCGCAAAGAACTAGCAAGACATAAGGAAAGGCGTTGGCTTCGCAATCGCAAAAAACAATCCTAATTTCTTAAAAAAAAGCTAGTAGCAAATGAATTCCCATCTATAATCAATCTCTGATTTAGGTGGGATGCTCTTTAATTAGTTGGCATAAGAGGCGGGTTAACGCTTTTATGGGGGGCGGGTTGCCAAAATATCGGCAGTATTGACTTTTCCTTGTGTCAAGTTTTCCCGCCCCCATCCCGTTAGGCGGCTAAACTCTCCGTACTTAAGGGAACGAGATCCCCGTGGGTGGTCAGAGCGAGAAACATGGGCGCATTCTCTGGTATCATTTTGCCCGTTAGGACGCAGCATTCATCTTTCTGGGCGATCGCTTCAAAACTGGCGCGAATATCAGTTTTGGAAAACGTGGGGCGATAATCACCAGACTTTTGCTGAACGTAGTTCCAAAGCACATCTCTGATCAATGCTTGATAACCCGTGTTGCCCGACAATTCTTTCAGTTTCTCCTTCAGTTCTCTTTCCAGGCGAATGCTAGTGACTTCCATGTCGGTTGTTGATGTACGAGTACGAGTTAAGGTACGCATCGAAAAAATTCCTCCAAAAATAGTGGACATATCAATATTACAAGTGTAGTATGTAAAAGATAGGTTTTGACAACCCCCAATCGAGTTCAAAAACAAAAATTTTCAATTTCAACCAAATTTCACTCAGTTTAAAATCTTTAACGCTATGTCTAGGAGGAATCCGTGAATCTTCTCTCATCCCTATCCACATCACAGTTAGCAACCCGTTGCCAAGAAGATCGGCATCTTGTTGCTCGAGGTTCAGAATTTAGCCAGGAATTTAAGAATTTAGCCTCGGTGACTTTGGCCTCAAGGGCGATCGCGATCGCCAAAATGTGGATAGAGACGACAGAAGATTACTCAGTCCTCTTGAATGATACAATTGTATCAAAATATGAAAATAACACAAAAATCAGCGCCAAAATTAGCGATCGCCCTCTCCGTTTCTCCATGCCCCCAGAATCTCTATCGGGGATTGAAGGTATTGAGATAGAAGGCTATCAGCATAACAGCGACAGTGAAAGATTGTTGGTCGGATCGAATCAACAACAAATAAGCGGGAGGTACAGGCAAAAGTCAACTGTACCCCAATAAAACCAAGACCCCAACATGGTTTATCCCCCGCTTTATCAGAGACAAAGCGGGGATTTTTACGTCTTGGGTACTTAACCTTCTCGATTAACGGCATTAAAAGGAGTAAAGCCGTGATTACCGTAACAGAAACTTTGAGCCAGTCTGTCGTCGTCTTTTCCAAGAATTACTTGCCTTTGAGCCGGATTAATATCCGTCGGGCGATCGCTCTTTTAGTGACAGGAAAAGCCGAACCTGTAGATTTTTTCAGCGATAAATTTTGGGAAATTCGTTCCCCTAGCGTCAAATTTCAAGTTCCCGAACACATTCGCTTGACGATGGCGCAAACCGAACGAGTCTGGAAAGTCCCTGCGGTCAATCGGCGGGAAGTTCTGCGGCGAGACAAAAACACCTGTCAATACTGTGGTAGCAAGCACAAATTGACCTTGGATCACGTCATTCCTCGTTCTAAAGGTGGAAAACACGTCTGGGATAACGTAGTTATTGCTTGCGAAGGGTGTAACTCCAAAAAAGGCGCTCGCACGCCTAGGGAAGCAGGAATGCCCTTGTTCCAGAAACCCAAAGCACCGATGCACCCCACCGTCGCTTTTGCCGAACAGTTCTGGCGCGATAATAGCTGGCAATAACAAGAGTGAGCAAAGCTCCAATGAATCAAAGGCGATCGCAACGGCGATCGCCCAACCCACCGGGAAACACGATCGAAAACAGAACCCATGTTGAAACTGACTTATACCGAAAACGGATTCTGCTTAGAGCATCTGGCTCAACCCCTCGAAAATTGGGTCGCGACGCGAGTTGTTTTGGCGTTGCGATCGGCAACTCCCTTGTTTGTCGAGCCGAGTACGGCTTCTTTCTTGCTCCCTGCGGATTTGCCTCATTTGGCAGAGTTGGAAGCGCTAGAAACGCGAGAAAATCCTCATGCGTTATCTTTGGCTGTTTGCGATGCAGAATATGTCGAAGTTTGCCTGAATGGAACTTGGTTGGTGTCCGATCCCGATAGCGAAGAAGGTATCTTTGTGACGACGATGAGCGATCGCGCTGAGTTCTTTCTGTTCAAACTCTGGCAAGAAGCTGAATCGATTGCTTTTTTAGCCAATGAATAAATTGAAAACGCACTCTATTACGGAGTGCGTTTTTAATTAAAAGCAATTTCTTACAAAATCTGCGATAAAAACTGTTTGGTGCGATCGTGTTGAGGATTATTAAAAAACGCATCGGGTTTTGCTTCTTCTACTAATAACCCATCTGCCATTAAAACGACCCGATCCGCCACGTTTTCTGCAAATCCTACCTCATGGGTAACGCATACCATTGTCATGCCTTCACTGGCTAAAGAGCGCATGGTATCTAACACTTCTTTCACCATTTCTGGGTCTAACGCTGAAGTTGGTTCGTCAAAAAGCATGATTTTCGGCTGCATGGCCAAAGCACGGGCGATCGCCACCCGTTGCTGTTGCCCCCCAGATAGCTGCCCCGGAAACTTTTTCGCTTGTTCTAAAATACCCACCTTCTCTAGTAATTGCATGGCGATCGCCTCAGCTTCGGCTTTTTTGCGACGGCGTACCCAAATCGGAGCAAGAGTAACATTTTGCAATACTGTTAGGTGAGGAAACAAATTAAATTGCTGAAAAACCATGCCCACTTCTTTACGAATCGCATCAATATTTTTGAGATCGTGGGAAAGTTCAATCCCATCAACGGAAATCTGACCCTTTTGATATTCTTCAAGGGCATTAAAAGTGCGAATAAAAGTCGATTTTCCCGATCCCGAAGGACCCATCACCACGACCACTTCCCCCTTAGTCACGGTCAAACTTACGCCGCGCAGAACATGAAACTGATTGCTGGCATACCATTTATGCACGTCTCGAGCAACAATCATTTCCTCTCTATCGGTTACATTGTTTGTATCTTGAAGGTCTTTGGTTAAGGAATGTCCAGCCACGATCTTTCTCCTGAAAATTAGTTTGCAAATTAGGGTGTCTCAAGGTTATTGGTGAGCAATGCTTACGCTACTAATACCAAGTTAGCTCAGAAATAGAACATTGATAATTAATTAGTGTTCCACATTCAATCGTTTCTCAATATATTTACTCCCGGTAGACATGGCATAACAAAAAACCCAGAAGCCTAAAGCATTAAAAAGTAAAACTTCTGAACTGCGACCGAGAAAATTTGGATTTGCCAAAACCGAACGACTGATGCCTAGAAACTCTTCAACACCGACAATAGAGAGAAGAGTTGTATCTTGGAATAAGCTAATAAATTGTCCCACGATCGCCGGAATTACAGCTTTAATTGCTTGGGGCATAACGATAAAAGACACGGTTAAGGGCGTACTTAAACCCAAGGCTTTTGCCGCTTCTGTTTGACCCCGAGGAATGGCTTGCAGTCCTCCTCGAATATTTTCAGCCAGATAAGCAGAACTAAATAAGGTTAAACCAATAATAGCCCGTAAAACGCGATCGGGTCGCATTCCTTCTGGTAAAAATAGGGGAATCATTACCTGACCCATGAACAAAATGGCAATTAAGGGAATACCGCGAATAATTTCAATATAGAGTACGGAAAAGAGCTTCACTATGGGTAGATTACTTTGTCTTCCTAATGCAAAAATAACTCCAATCGGAAAACAGAGGGCAATACTAATTGTTGCCATCAGTACCGTGAGCATTAAACCGCCCCATTTACTGGTTGTTACTTCTTCTAATCCAAAACCGCCACCAATTAACCATAGCCCAATTAGATAGACCAGAAACCAATTGATTGCTATATATTTGCCCAATTCTGGCATTTTTGCGCCGATTTTTTGTCCTCCCCATGCAGCAAGAGAAAGCAAAATTAATAAGCCGATAATTGCCAATTTGTAGGGGAGAGGGATGGGCAAGATAAAGGCAATTAAAGCGGCGATCGCCAAACCGATTAAAACATTGCGACTAAATAAATGGGTAACATTGCGAGCAACAACTCCCCAAGAAATACCCGAAAATATAACAATAATACTCAGCAAAACCCAAAGTCGCCAGTATTCTTCACTAGGATAGCGTCCAGCCCCAAAGAGATGTAAGTTGGCGGGAACAACAGTCCATTGTGCTTCGGTCAATGCCCAAACACAAAAACCATAGCCAGCATAGCAAAAAATTCCTACAATAATGAAGGTAATGAGGGCATTATACCAAGGGGTTAATAAATTTTTCATCACCCAGTTGATCGGAGAAATCTGAATTTCTGCGGGGGGAGATATATTGGGATTGGGGTTTTGAGGTGTAATGGTAGTCATGTCATTGGTTATTAGTTATTAGTGATTGGTAATTGGTAATTGGTTATTACCTTTCTCGTAACTGCACGCTGCGATTGAGTTGATTCATACTCAGCGAAATCACCATATTCATTAATAAATATGTGGTCATAATTAAAATCATGACTTCAATAGGACGACCGGTTTGGTTAAAGGTAGTATTGGAGACAGAATAAATATCGGGATAGGCGATCGCCAGTGCCAAACTGGAGTTTTTGGCTAAGTTTTGATATTGACTATTGAGGGGAGGAATAATCACTCGCAAGGCTTGAGGAAATACCACTAAGCGCATGGTTAAATTAGACTTTAATCCCAAGGCTTTCGACGCTTCCCATTGACCCCTAGCCACGGATTGAATTCCGGCTCTGACGATTTCGGAAATAAAGGCTCCCGTGTAAATAATTAAACCAACTAGCAAGGCACTTATTTCTAAAGTTAGTCGCAAACCTCCTTCAATTTCGCCAATTTCTGTGGGTTCGTGGGGAAATTGCCAACCCAAACCAAAGAGTAGAATTAATACAGAAATTACAGTAATAACCCACAGAATAATAGACTGATTTTGTCCCGATTCTCCTTTTACGACAATGGCTTTAACTCGCGATCGCCACACAAAAAATGCCGCGATCGCACCCACAATTAGCACCGCCGCACAAATGCTAAATCGTCCGACTTCTCCCGGCCACGGCAAATAAAGCCCGCGCTTGCTGGCATAAAACATACCCAAAAAAGAGAGCCGATCTTCCGGTCGAGGGAGTTTAGAGAAAACTGCTAAATACCAAAATAATAACTGCACTAAGATGGGAATATTGCGGGCAATTTCCACATAAACTTGACTGATTTTCCGCAAGAGCCAATTATCAGAAAAACTGGCAACTCCTGCCGTAATTCCCACAATTGTTGTTAATATAAGACCGACAACAACGACGCGCAAAGTATTAACTAATCCCGCAAACATAACCCTTGCATAAGAACCTGCCACGGGGTCGCTGGGATCGTAATTCGTCAAGTCTTCGCCAATGGCAAAAGATGCCTGAGATTGGAGAAAATCAAATCCAAACTCGATCCCAACTCGCTGCATATTCACATTTAAGTTATAGCCCAAGAGGGTGAAAATTGCGATCGCCACGAGAACGGCTAGAATCTGTAAGGCAATTTTCCAGAAGCGATCGTCTCGCCAGAGAGGAATACTTTGTTCGTTAACAGTCATTTTTTCAGTTATCAGTTATTAGTTATTAGCTATAAATTACTGATGAGATTGCAAAAACTGCCCCCCAGTCTATTTTTTAATAGATTTGGGGAGCATTTCCTACTCTACAAATCCCTTAGCGGAAAGGAGGAGCATAAAGCAAACCCCCTTCGCTCCATAGAGCATTTAAACCCCGATCCAATTTGAACTTGGATTCCTGTCCTAGGTTGCGTTCGTAAATTTCGCCGTAGTTGCCAACACTAGAGATAGCTTTCACCATGAAGTCATTCTCTAAACCCAAACCTTTACCGAGATCGCCTTCTGCACCCAAGAAACGCTTAATTGTAGGATCTTCACTACTCTTCATCTCTTCAACATTCTTTGAAGTAATGCCAAGTTCTTCCGCTTCGATTAAACCATAAGTCACCCATTTCACCACATCAAACCATGCGGAATCGTTGTTAATGGTCAAAGGTCCTAGGGGTTCCTTCGACATTGTAACATCCAAAACAATGTGATCCTCGGGCTTAGAGAGGGTACTGCGACGAGCGACTAATTGGGATTTATCAGAGGTAAAACCATCGCACAGTTCCTCGTCATAAGCAGCATAAGCAGGGTCGGCTTGTTGGAAAGTCTTAATTTCTGGAGTAACTCCTGCCTTTCGCATTTTGTCGGTTAAGTTTAATTCCGTCGTGGTTCCCGCTTCTACACAAACAGTTTTACCATCGAAATCTTTTAATTCTTTCAGTCCGCTCGCTTCACGAACCATCATCCCTTGACCATCATAAAAGGTCGTGGGGGCAAATTCCATGCCCACTTCTGTATCTCGGCTGAGTGTCCAAGTCGTGTTGCGCGAGAGCATATCGACTTCTCCTCCCGACACGGCTGTAAAGCGTTCGGTGGAGTCCAAGCGACGGTATTCAACTTTATCGGCATCTCCTAAAACTGCTGCGGCCACAGCTTTACAGACATCAACATCTAAGCCAGAATAGTCTCCCGATTCATCAACGTAACTAAAACCAGGAATACCCCCATCAACACCACAGTTTAAGGTCCCGCGTTCTTTGACGGCATCCAAGCGGCTTTCTGTTGATGACGAACTTCCTTCGCCTTCTCCATCGGAAGAAGAGTCTGAAGGGGTCGCACAAGCCGCGAAAGAAGCCGCGATCGCTGCTGTTAGTAAAAAGGCACTAAATTTACGCATTGTCATTACACACCACATTTTTAGAGTGACACTGATAGTTTATTAATCTCTATCAGAGTAAGCACAGAGTGAAGTGTAAATCAATACAAAAGGTAAAGATTTGTTTAAAGTATGATAATAACTTGCCAAGATTTCCCTAACGTTGAGCAGCTAAATCTCGGATGAGGGATGTTTTGGAGCGGATATAGTCGCTGATAACTTCAGTTTCGTAACCTTCAAGCGATCGCTGCCGTGCTAATTGGTCTAATAACCACTCGACGAGGCTGGCATCATCTCGCCCCAAGATAACAGGGGCTTGGGTGTTTTCAACAAGAAACCAGAGTTGACGTAACAAGTTAGGGGTCATGGCTTTTATTGACTGTAACAACAGTTCGACAAGGGACTGATCTAAAAACTTAATAATGTTTTAACAATTTATTTCTCCTTCATAACCATAGCCGATCTGATGAAATTAGAGGCCAAACTGTTTCAAGTTGATACAAGTCGAAACAATTTTTAGGAGTTGGTAACGGTTAGCGGCACTCTGCTATTCGTGACTCGCTAATCTTCTCGGGAAAATCTTGCCGCAAATTTCAGGTTTGATACTACAATGCAGCCAACGTATTCAAGATTTTAGGACATTAACCCTATGAGTAATTCCGATCGCATTCCCGTGGGTATTGTGGGCGCGTCTGGTTATGGCGGTATTCAATTGGTGAAATTGCTATTAGATCATCCCCATGTAGAGATTGTTTACGTGGGAGGGGACAGTAGCGCGGGAAAAGAATTTGGCGACCTGTATCCCCATTTGCGCGATCGCTTCAATCTTAAAATTGAAAAAATCGATCTTGATGTTATTGGCGATCGCTGCCAAGCAGTCTTTTTGGCACTTCCGAATGGTTTAGCCTGCGATATGGCTCCAAAACTGCTGGAAAAGGGGTGTAAAGTCCTCGATCTCTCGGCAGATTATCGCTTTGATAATTTGGAAACTTACTCAACTTGGTATAAAAAAGAACGCAGCGATCGCGCTGTAGCTGCAACGGCGGTTTATGGTTTACCGGAACTTTATCGCGATGCCATTAAAGAAACTTCTCTGATTGGCTGTCCAGGGTGCTACTGCACGGCGAGTTTGCTTGCCCTTGCGCCTTTACTCAAACAGGGGCTAATCGTCCCAGAAACCGCCATTATCGACGCAAAATCGGGAACGTCGGGAGGAGGACGGAAAGCGGCAATTGGTTTGCTCCTTGCTGAAGCAGATAATTCTCTGGCTGCTTACAATGTTGCTGGGGCGCATCGTCATACTCCTGAAATTGAAAATATTTGCAGCGATTTGGCGGGACAAGAAATAAAGGTACAATTTACACCTCACCTGATCCCGATGGTGCGGGGGATTTTAGCCACTGTTTATGCCAATCTGCGAGATCCTGGTTTGGTGCGAGAGGATATCATTACGATTTATAACGCTTTCTATCGTTCCTCTCCTTTTGTGAAAATCCTGCCCAATGGCATTTATCCTCAAACGAAATGGGCGGCGGGAACAAATTCCTGTTATATTGGCTTGGCGGTAGATACGCGCACCGATCGCGTTATTGTCATGTCGGCGATCGACAATCTGATCAAGGGTCAGTCGGGGCAGGCCGTACAAAATTTGAACATTATGATGGGATGGGAAGAAACATTAGGGCTGCCTCAATTGGCGTTTTATCCGTAACCTAATTCAGGAATATAATCCAGAAAACTCAAGTGCCGCGATCGCAGCACTTGAGTTTTCGATTGGGATTTTGATATTTGATAGAGTGAGAATGATACCGCCACATCTAAAATTAAGCCATACTACAACTTAACTTCAATGTCAACCCCTGCGGGTAAATCTAACTTCATTAGCGCATCAATAGTCTTAGAAGAAGGCTGATAAATATCAATAATCCGTCTGTGAGTTCGGGTTTCAAAATGCTCCCGAGAATCCTTATCGACGTGAGGCGATCGCAGTAAACAATAAATCTTGCGCTTGGTCGGTAAAGGAATTGGACCGATCGCCGTAGCATTCGTCCGGTTGGCAGTATCGACGATCTTCTCGCAGGAGGTATCCAGCAAGCGGCGATCGAAGGCTTTCAGGCGAATGCGGATTTTTTGCTGTTGAATCGTGGCCATGATTTTTGTATTTGCTTGAAATTGATGAAAAACTGAGAGCAAAAGAGCAGAAAGGCATGGCCTCTCTGCTCCACTTCAAATAGAGGGGAATCTATTTTTTGGCTTTTTTGTCGGCTTTTTTGTCGCCTTTTTTCTCCGTATCTGCGAGAATTTTGGAAACAACACCGGAACCAATGGTGCGACCGCCTTCGCGAATAGCAAAACGCATTCCTTGCTCGATCGCGACGGGATAAATTAAAGAAACCGTCATTTTGATGCGATCGCCAGGCATAACCATTTCAGCAGTACTGCCATCATCAGCCGTAAATTGGTCGATCGTACCGGTTACATCCGTTGTGCGAATGTAAAACTGGGGGCGATATCCGGAAAAGAACGGGGTATGACGACCCCCTTCATCTTTTTTCAGGACGTAAACTTCGCTCTCAAACTTGTCGTGGGGAGTAATCGAACCGGGTTTTGCCAAAACCATACCCCGTTCGATATCTTCCTTGTTAACCCCCCGTAAGAGAACGCCAACATTATCCCCAGCCATCCCTTCATCTAAGGTTTTTTGGAACATTTCTACCCCAGTAACAGTAGTGCTGCGGGTGTCCCGGATGCCGATAATTTCGATGGTTTCTCCCACCTTAACCTTACCCCGTTCGATCCGTCCCGTTGCTACTGTTCCGCGACCGGTGATGGAGAAAACATCTTCTACTGCCATTAAGAAGGGCTTATCAATCTCACGTTCAGGAGTCGGAATAGCAGCATCGACTTCATCCATAAGAGCGAGGACTTTATCCACCCATTCGTTTTCTCCCTTGGCAATCTTAGGATTCTCTGTTAAGGCATCTACTGCTTTTAAAGCTGAACCTGTCACGATGGGGATGTCGTCTCCATCAAAATCGTACTCGCTGAGAAGTTCCCGAACTTCCAATTCTACCAACTCCAACAATTCCGCGTCATCTACTTGGTCTTCTTTATTTAAAAACACAACGAGATGAGGAACGCCAACTTGTCGCGCCAAGAGAATGTGTTCCCGCGTCTGGGGCATAGGACCGTCTGCCGCCGAAACCACTAAGATGCCACCGTCCATTTGAGCGGCTCCGGTGATCATATTCTTCACGTAGTCGGCGTGACCGGGGCAGTCAACGTGAGCGTAGTGGCGATTATCCGTCTCATACTCCACGTGAGCGGTATTGATGGTAATACCCCGTTGTTTTTCTTCCGGTGCAGCATCAATATCTGCATAATTCCGAGCTTTGGCTTTCCCTTGTGCCGCTAGAGCCATAGTAATCGCTGCGGTCAGGGTGGTTTTGCCGTGGTCTACATGACCAATGGTGCCAATATTAGCGTGGTCTTTGTTACGTTCAAACTTTGCGCGTGCCATTGCTTCGTTTTTCCTTATCTTTAATTTGCGTTCCCTTGATTTTTAGCAATGATGGCTTCAGCGACATTACGAGGGACTTCTTCGTAGTTGCTGAATTCCATTGAAAAGATACCGCGTCCTTGGGTTTTGGAACGGATATCTGTGGCGTAACCGAACATTGCTGCCAAAGGAACTTTAGCAGTTACGCTGGATACGCCGGCATCAGAGTTCATCCCTTCGATTTGACCTCGACGGGAGTTCAAATCCCCCATGACATCACCGAGGAAGTCTTCGGGGACTTCAACCTCGACTTTCATGATCGGCTCGAGGATGACGGGATTGGCTTTCTGCACGGCGTTTTTCATTCCCATAGAGCCGGCAATTTTAAACGCCATCTCTGAAGAATCGACTTCGTGGTAGGAACCATCCGTTAAGGTGACTTTGACATCGATGAGGGGATAGCCTGCGAGAATACCCGTTTCGCAAGATTCTCTCATGCCTTGCTCTACGGAGGAAATATATTCTTTGGGGATTTTTCCTCCCACAATTTTCGAGATAAACTCGAAACCCGTTCCGGATTCTGCTGGTTCTAAGTCTAGGACAACATGACCGTATTGCCCTTTACCACCACTTTGACGAATAAATTTCCCTTCAACTTTGTTGACGGATTTTTTGATGGTTTCCCGATAGGCAACTTGAGGTTGTCCTACGTTGGCTTCGACTTTGAATTCTCGTAACATCCGGTCTACCAGAATTTCCAAGTGCAGTTCTCCCATACCCGCAATCACGGTTTGATTGGTTTCGGGATCGGTTCTGACTCGGAAGGTCGGATCTTCGTCGGATAAGGATTGTAGAGCTTTACTGAGCTTGTCCATATCCTGTTGGGTTTTGGGTTCTACCGCGACGGAAATGACGGGTTCGGGAATGAACAAAGATTCCAAAATAATTGGTTGGTCTTCATCACATAAGGTATCCCCGGTAATGGCATCTTTTAGACCGATCGCGGCTCCTAAGTCCCCTGCTTGGAGTTGGTCTACTTCGATGCGATCGTTAGATTTGAGGATAATCAGCCGAGAAACTCGCTCTTTTTTATCCTTGGTGGAGTTATAGACATAGCTTCCTTTTTTAAGAACGCCAGAATAAACCCGCAGGAAGGTTAAGCGACCGTAGGGATCTGCCATGATTTTGAAGGCGAGGGCAGAAAAAGGCTCTTCATCACTGGCTTTGCGAACTTCTTCCTCACCGCTTGGAACTATCCCTTTAATGGGGGGAACCTCGGTGGGAGAGGGTAAGTAGTCCACAACGGCATCGAGGAGAAGCTGCACGCCTTTGTTTTTGAAGGCGGAGCCGCAGAGCATGGGCATAATCGAGCCATTTATTGTGCCTCTTCGCAGGGCAGTGCGAATTTCTTCTTCGCTTAACTCTTCTCCCTCCAGATATTTTTCCAGCAGCACTTCATCGGTTTCAGCTACGGATTCTACTAATTTGGTGCGGAATTCCTCTGCCTGGGCTTTAACTTCTTCGGGAATCTCGACATCTTCAATTTCTGTGCCGATGTCGTTGCCATAAATCTTGGCTCGCATTCGGACAAGATCGACAATGCCTCTAAAGTCTCCTTCGCTTCCGATGGGGATTTGAATGGGTACAGCATTGGCACGCAAGCGATCGCTGACTTGTTCGTAAACTTTAAAAAAGTTTGCTCCGGTGCGATCCATTTTGTTCACAAAGGCAATCCGAGGGACTTTATAGCGATCGGCCTGTCTCCAAACGGTTTCGGATTGAGGTTGAACGCCTCCCACAGAGCAGAAAACCGCAATTACACCATCGAGGACTCGCATGGATCGTTCGACTTCAATGGTGAAATCTACGTGACCTGGAGTATCGATAATATTGATTCGATGTTCTTGCCAATTGGTGCTGATGGCGGCGGCGGTGATGGTAATTCCCCGTTCTCGTTCTTGTTCCATCCAGTCTGTGACGGCGTTGCCATCGTGGACTTCGCCGATTTTATGAACGATACCGGAATAAAATAAGATGCGCTCGGTTGTCGTCGTCTTACCGGCATCAATATGCGCCGCGATTCCAATATTGCGAACTTTCTCTAGCGGGATAGTTCGTCCCACATTGACCTCCTTAGTCTTAGCCAGATTAATGGCTTTGTTACTTTATATGTACGCTATTTACAATTCTATAACTTTTTTAAACCCTTTCTGAAGAAGGTGGAAATGAGAATTTCCTTGGGGGTTTTTCCGGATGGGGATCTGGCGATCGCCTTCTCCAATTTCCTATCTGACATTAATTAAAT
This sequence comes from Spirulina sp. 06S082, assembly GCF_034932145.1. Classification (NCBI taxonomy): domain Bacteria; kingdom Bacillati; phylum Cyanobacteriota; class Cyanophyceae; order Spirulinales; family Spirulinaceae; genus Spirulina; species Spirulina sp. 06S082. Next base: position 13,720 of record NZ_JAYGHV010000138.1, read on the forward strand.
TTAATTAATATTTAATTAGTATCGATAGTGAGCAAAGGCTTTGTTGGCTTCAGCCATACGGTGGGTTTCTTCTCGTTTACGCATGGCACCGCCGGTTTCGTTAGCTGCGTCCATGATCTCATTGGCCAGTTTCATGGCCATGGTTTGACCCGATCGCGCCCGAGAAAATTTCGACAGCCAACGCAGTGCTAAGGTTGTGCCGCGATTGGCGCGAACTTCCATCGGAACTTGGTAGGTCGCACCACCGACTCGTCTGGCTTTAACTTCCACGAGGGGCGTTAAATTACGAATGGCAGTCTCGAATACTTCCAAGGGTTCGCTATCCGTGCGTTCCCCGATAATTTTCAAGGCATCGTAAACAATCCGAAACGCTAAAGATTTTTTACCGTGACGCATAAGCCGTCGCACGGTCATGCTAATCAAGCGGCTATTATAAACGGGATCGGGGGGAATGGGACGTTTTTTGACAACCCGGCGACGAGACATTGTTGATTTTATCCTTTATTGAATTGACAAGACAATTAAATGAATTTTTAAGTCGCTCACTCACGAACGCTCAAAGACTTGACTAAAGAATTACTACTTTTCAGTTTCAGCAATTCAGTATTCAGCAATTTAGCATAATCTAGAAATTCTTCTTAAGATTATTCTTTCGGACGTTTTGTTCCGTATTTGGAGCGCCCTTGACGACGATCTTTTACACCTGTCGTATCTAAAGTGCCGCGAATAATATGATAGCGAACTCCAGGTAAATCTTTAACCCGTCCGCCTCGAATTAAAACAACGGAGTGTTCTTGCAGGTTGTGACCAATGCCTGGAATATAAGCAGTCACTTCAAATCCAGAAGTGAGGCGAACTCTAGCGACTTTCCGCAATGCCGAGTTGGGTTTTTTGGGTGTTGTTGTATATACTCTCGTACAAACCCCACGACGCTGGGGGCATTCTTTTAGTGCTGGCGATTTGGTTTTCTTTTTGGCGACAGAGCGTTCGCTCCGAATCAGTTGCTGAATGGTTGGCATGAGTTAGGCGTAGAGCTTTATTTTTCGTTGATTTTCATATTGCGTGACAGTCTCCCATCATAGCCAGAATTGAGGGGGGGTGTCAAGAAACTTTTTGCAATTAGTTTGTGGAGAATGAGTTAAGCGGATCGGTTAAGAGGGTTGAGGCATTTTGTTTCAAGCTGATTCTACCGAAAAAGAATTGCCACAACTACAAGTTTTCATGGCCTGGGGATTATGAAAACGAAAGCCTCCTCCCATTAAATCTTGGGAATAGTCTAGTTTCAAGCCGGACAGGTAGCGATCGCTTTCGGGGTCTACGATAATTTTAATTCCAGTGCTTTCGTAGCGGCGATCGCTTGAGGTGACAGCATCGGCAAATCCTAAAATATAATAAAATTCCGCACAGCCCCCGGCTTTAACGCTTAAGCGGAGTTGACTGTCCGGTGTATTACAGGTCTCTTGCAAGCGACGGATTTCATGGGCTGCGGATTGACTTAAAACAATCATTATTGTGGGTAATGGGTAATGGGTAATGGGTAATGGGTCTAGTCATTGAGTTCCCGATCGCCCATTCCCGTTTTACTTGCGCTTGTAATCGTCTTGGAAGCGAATAATATCATCTTCTCCCAAATATTCCCCATTTTGAATCTCGATAATGACTAAATTAATCGATCCTGGATTCTCTAAGCGGTGGGCTGTACATTGAGGAACGTAAGTGGACTGATTGCTAGATAGAATGGAAATATTTTCTCCGCAAGTCACTTTAGCGGTACCGGAGACGACGATCCAATGTTCGCTGCGGTGATAGTGCATTTGCAGGCTGAGGCGATGGCCGGGTTTAACTTCAATACGTTTAATCTTATAACCCGATCCTTCTTCGAGAACGGTGAAGGCTCCCCAAGGGCGTTGGGTAGTAGCATGAGGGGAGAGTTCTTGGGGAACGGGTGCTGCTAGGGATAGGGTGGGGGTTTGAGGAATTTCTTTAAGCTGAACCATAGTTGTTTTCTAGTCTATTTTCTAGTCAAGTTTTAAGTTAAGAGGAGCGATCGCGGCTTGAGGATTTCTCGGTTCTTTTTCACTTCTCAACCATAACAAAACCACTCTTGCAGAAGCTAGTCAGAATCCTAAATTTAACCAATATCTAACAACTCTTTACGAAATTCTGGTTTCTCTTAATCAAATCCTTAAGAAAACTCGCGATCGCCAATTTTTCCCGTTTCTAGATCGCCGTATTTTGGCGATCGCGATCGTATTGGACTCTATTTAGCCGTTAACTTTCAGGCTTTTCCTTTTCCTTGTACGATTAAGACGGAACAGAACGCATGGTATAGAACATAGTTGCTAACACTACCCAAAAACAGTTCGGTTAGTCCAGAATGACCGCAACGACCGATCGCAATCAGATCTGCTTGCCATGATTTAACCACTGAAGTGGCTCTACCTTAATTTTACGGCGATCGCTTTTGTAATTTTGTTTTCTGTTTCGAGAACTTACCTTAAAGAGACGCAACAAATTTTGCCAATCGTTCCATGCCTTTTTGAATTGAGGTTAAGTCTGTTGCATAAGACATCCGAACTTCGCTTTCTGAACCAAAAGCGATGCCAGGAATCGCTGCAACATGATACTTATCCAGCAAAATATTACAAAATTCAAGGGGGTCTATTCCTGTTTCTTTGATATCGATATAAACGTAAAAAGCGCCATTGGGTTGCGGACAACTCAGATGGGGAATTGTCGCAATGCTATCGAGAATAAAACGGCGACGTTCGCTAAAAGCGGCCAACATGATGTCTACAGGTTCTTGAGTTCCTTCTAAAGCTGCGATCGCGCCATATTGAGCAAAGGTACAAACATTCGAGGTACTGTGCCCTTGAATTTTTGTCATGCCCTGAATTAATTCTAATGGTGCGGCGGCATAACCCACGCGCCAACCCGTCATGGCATAACTTTTAGCAAATCCGTTACTAATGATAGTCCGAGCAAAAACTTCCGGACTAACAGTACCAATACTTAAATGTTCTGCACCATCGTAGAGGATTCTTTCATAAATTTCATCAGAGACCACCAGTAAATCTTTCTCAACAACAACTTCAGCTAAAGCGCGAATTTCTGCGGGGGAATATACCATCCCGGTTGGGTTGGAGGGAGAATTAAGCACGAAAAGTTTGCTTTTTTCCGTTGTCGCCTGGCGAAGTTGTTCGGGGGTGATTTTATAGCCATTGCTGACTTCTGTGGGAACGAGAATAGGAGTCCCTCCCGCCAGTTTCACCATTTCGGGATAGCTGACCCAATAAGGAACGGGAATAATAACTTCGTCTCCCGCCTCAATTAACGTCAACATGAGGTTAAAGAGGGAGAATTTGCCGCCATTGGTGACAATAATATTCTCGGGCTGATAGTTTAAGTGATTATATTCTTTTAATTTAGCGGCGATCGCCTCCCTTAGTTTGGGTTCTCCGGCTGCGGGTCCGTAGCGGGTTTTCCCTTCATCTAATGCTTTTTTAGCGGCTTCTTTAATATGTTCTGGGGTATCAAAATCCGGTTCCCCGGCACTAAAACTACAAACATCAATTCCTTCTGCTTTCATGGCTTTGGCTTTGGCAGAAATTGCTAAAGTCATGGAAGGAGGCACTTGTGTTACGCGCTGGGCTAATTTCACGGCGATGTTTTCCCCACATTTTTGAGTTGATAATTTTTCCAGTGTAGAAGGATTGTTGGGAAACTGTCTGAATAATTTAATACTTTCTTTGGAATTTAAGCATTCCAAATTAACCAAGCACTCCAAAGCGCTGACAAAACTGCTAACACTGTCACCCAAACTGGATAACCGCTACGAGTGCTTTTTGTTCCCGTTGTGCGAATTTCATCGACATCGATCCAAGGAATACTACCTCGACGAAACCAACCGGAAACCGTTACTTTGCGATCGCAAAACTTTTCTGGACGTGGAGGAATGGGAAACAGATTACCAATAGTACCTGCTTTAGAAACAAAATTCAAGCGAATTGAACCTGTCGAGGTTTTTAACATCAAATCCTGTGCTAACCAATTACTAATGCCTTTCCGTCCCATTAATCTTCCGGTTAAGCGAACACCTTGATTATTCGGAGGTAGGGATTTAGGGTTGGAGAGTAAGTCTTCAATACGCGGATCTTTGCGAGTGGGAGAAATACGAATATTGGGAAAATAGTGATTGATCCAAACAATAATACAGAAACTAAATGCAGCTAAAATACAGGCATCGAGAAATGGATTAACTGTATTATGCAACCAAATTAAGCGCCAAAGCGGAAGGCGAACCCAAGCACTTAAATAGTCGCTGGCTAGTCCAATTGTCCATAAAGTAATTCTTGCTGCTAAACCAAACAATAAACCAAACAACATGGAAGTTTGTAATAAAGGTAAGGCTTTATAGCTATTTTTCAATTTCTCTAAATTTAATTGGTTATCTAATAGTAAGATTGCTAGAAAAATGATAAAGATTGAAACTAAATTTACTCCATTTTCATAACTCAGCCAGACCAATAATAGAACCAAAAAATCTTTATATTGTTTCAATTGAGCGGTTAAAAATAAAACAACGAGAATAAAGATAACCGAATAAATTGTCTGTTGAAGCCCGCGACTCCAATCAATCCATTTTGTTAAATATCCCAAATAAAGTGTTAAAAATAAGCAAAAGAATTCCTCTAGTTTAAATCTTCTTTTCCCTTCTTTCTCTTGAATCAAAGTTGGCAAATCGATTTCGGGGGACAATTTCCAGAAATTAGCATAACGATTGAGCAAATAAATGCGATCGCCAATTAAAGGATGAGGTTCAAATAATCCTAACCAATAGCGATACTCATTGGTACATTCCCATGCTAATACGTCAACAAAAGGGGTTTTATCTGGCAAACTTCCCAAACTTAAGGCTTGTCGATAGCCAACGGGCATTAATAGATCGAATCCCTCTAAAATCCAGATTGTTTCCTGTCGTTGTTCGATCTGTTTTGCCATCCCTACTGCAATTTTTAGTAAAGCACGACTGAGGGCGTTAGGATTACCTGTAAACTCTGCCGCAAAGCGATCGCTATAATAAAGTCGCTGTCGAGAAAAATAGAGCAAAGGTAGCCGCCAAAGAATATAAATGCTATAAAATAACGCAGCACTTAAACCCCCAAGCCATTGCACTAAAAGCGCAACAAATTGAGGATAAGTATTCGGGATAATTTCACTTAAGCGTTCTCCTCCTTTCGCTATTTGCCAATATAGAGTAAAAGGGATTTGTAATAGCGCGATCGCCCCAGAAAAAAAGATAAAATCGCCCTTGACAATTTGCGAAAAATGTGAAGCAAAAATTGCTGCTAATTCGTCATCTTCCAGTTGTTCGAGGAGGGAATCGCTAACAATAATTCTGGCATTGCGGGGAAGATTGCCATAAGTCAAAGAAAAGGGCGCACTTGTTGGTAATATGCCCAATTGAGGGCGAGAAATCTTGTATTGTGTCGCCAGCTTTTGCAGTACCTTCGCTGTTTCAGGATATTGAGAAGCGAGTTGAGAAAACTTGAAGGGTTCGAGTTTATAGAAATATTTGAAAACCCAATCTAAAAGCCAAGGTGAAACCGCAAGAAGAATAACCAGAAAAATTAAAATATTGCGAGTTGGGTTTTGATAAAATCCTTGAATGGGAGAAACGAGAGGCAATTTTGCGAGAACATTATTCACAAAATCCAGCCCCCAATCAAGACTTGTTCGCACTACCCAAAATAAAATTAAAGTTGCGATCGCCTGTCTCAACCAAAATTTCCATTCTTGGGGGGCTTTCAGGCGCTTCCAGGTCTTTGCACGTTCCGCATTGCGCCATTCCCTTCCCGATACAAATACGGCTGCTGCTGCGGCTTCTGAGGGGGACTGATAAGCTGTGGGTAGTTGACGCTTTCCCGTTTTCTGTTCTTCTGTCCCCTGTGCTTGTTTCTGATACCTTAGAACTAAATCTTTGTAAGTTTTGGCCGCCCAAGGATTTTCCTCTAGGTCTTGTGCGAGGTTCCGACATAATGCGATCGCGTCTTGTTGGCGATCGCTCTTCCAAAGCGCCAAGACTAAAGACTGACGCGCACTTGTCAGAATTTGGGGGTCTAATTCAACTTCGCACAGCCTTTGAAAATGGGCGATCGCTGTTTCATAATCCCCTTGGCTTAATGCTTCTTGACCTGCGGGAAAGCTCGGCTCTGAAATCATGGTTCATGGTAAAATTTCTCTGTCCCTAGAATTATAGAACTTCTGGGTTAGTCCATTAATGATATAAATGTAGCGATCGCCCGTAGAATGACTGGAGAGGCGATCGCGCTTTCAAGTTTTTAAAAACCTCACAGACAGTGGCCAAAGATAAATTTCACGAATCCGTAAAACAAGCGCAATATCGACAAAATATTCAAGATTTGCTTACCGACCACGCTCGAGTTCAACCCATTGGTGGTGAAATTGAATCTCAGACTGTTTTCGATTTGCAACGCGATCGCTATTTGTTAATTGATTTAGGATGGGATGGACAGCGACGGATTTATTCTGCGGTCATTCATATCGAGATTCGCGAGGGAAAAATTTGGATTCAACGCAACCAAACCGATTCTCCCATTGCGGACGATCTGTTAGCAAGAGGAGTGACAAGAGAAGATATTATTGTCGGGTTGCAACCACCAGAGTTTAGACAATACACTGGTTTAGGTGTTGCTTAAATCCCTTGCTTGAGAAACAGAGATGGAGAGGCGATCGCGCTTTCAAGTTTTTAAAAACTTCAACTTTGGCGATCGCTCGTTAAATTAACCTTAAGTACCACACTTGTTAACAGCTAAATGCTAGAATGACCGTTAACTCTCAACACCTCTAGGATTATGGCTATCGATCCTTTTTCCATGATTCTGTTGCCTGTGATGATCAACATTGTCACGTCTCCCATTGATGCGAGGAGTCTTTTCAGGCGCTTTCAAAACCAGCCAAAGCCCATTAATCACGACTTACAAAAGGCGATTAAGATTGCTTACTTGCAAGCCTTGATAGAAATTGCCACAGAGTTTAAATCAGAAAAAATTCAGTCATTTCGCCTTTATTTACTTACAGAATCGGAAAAAATTCAGTCATTTCGCCTTTATTTACCTACAGAAATTGATCGAAAAATTGAACAATGGCAAACTGAGTTACAACAAGTAAAAAATGCCAAAGACGAGACAGAAATAGCATCTCCCTTGCAAAATACGGCAGAAATTGAGCAACTTTTACTGTCTCATGGTCAACCGATTGGCGAACAGATAAAAGAATTAGAAACCCGACTAATTAGCCAAGCATTACAAGGAATTGCTGATATACCACCAGATTATCATAATCAAATAGAGACGAATTTATTTTCCAGAATATACGATCATTTTATTGAGCAGTTAAAAATTAATGACCGTGCCTATAGAGCTTTTGAATTAGAATATTTACCAGCCATTAATGCAAGTTTAACAGAGATTGGAGTTGGACAAGAGCAAGTTGCTTTGACGATGACAGATATGTTATCAGTCGTTAATCGTACTGACCACAATGTGCAAAAACTTATTGATATTTTCAAACCCAAATCATTGACTTTAGAAGACTGGCAAGAAATTTGTCGTCAAAACCTCGCAGAACAAAAGAAATTCACTACAAAAGAGTCTCAGCTTCCTGGGGCAGAACTGCAACTGGATGAGATTTATGTTCCTTTAGCGATTAAGGAAGAAGAAAAACTAATTCCCATTGCAGAAGAAGGCTTTTTTGAAGAGGTGTTGCGACAAGGGAAAAGCGAAATCAGTCAAGGGCGAAAAATAGCGATTATTGGCGAACCGGGTTCGGGAAAAACCACGCGGTTACAGAAGATTGCCGATTGGATTTTAGAGCAAGATTTGGGGTTGCCGATTTGGATATCTTTGGCAGATTTAACCCAGCCAACAATTACCCACTATATTGAAGAAATCTGGCTCAAACCAACAGGTAAAAGCCTCGCAATTGACGAACTCACCCAACAAAAACACCGAATTTGGTTATTGTTGGATGGGTTAGATGAAATGACATCGAGGGTAGAAACGCGCCATGTTTCTGCACTGTTGGGGGGATGGGTGCAGGATGCGCGGGTGGTGGTGACTTGTCGGGTGAATGTCTGGGAAGCGGATAAGAATGCTTTTTCGGGGTTTGATGTCTATCGGAATTTACCCTTTGAAGTGGAGCAGATGGAAATGTTTATTCGGCGGTTTTTTGCCCAGAGTGATTAACCAGACCGACTCTATAATAATAGTTAGATTTTGGATGCTCATCATGTCCCTCAACATCGCTCTTAATCCTGAACTAGAAGCTAAACTCCTGGCAGAAGCAAAGCGGCAGGGTCAAAGTTTGGATATATTTCTACAGCAGTTGCTATCTCAAGCATTGGGTGTGTCGGAGACTGATGCTTGGTTAGGGGAGGATAGTTTAGCAGCAGATTTATACAGTCCAGTAGCTTTGTTGGATGATGATGGTGTGATGGCGTTAGCGCAGATGAAGTTAGATGCCGGGCAAAATGAGCGTTTGGGCGATCTACAAGCGAAGGGAAAGGCTCAGGGGTTAACCCAAGCGGAGCGATATGAACTATTGATGTTAATGCAGAGTTATCGCTTGGGGTTATTGCGAAAATCCGAAGCCTTAGCCGAAGCAAAGGGGCGGGGTTTAACCCCCAATCTTGCCTTATGAGTTTATCTGACCCGGTACGTCAAATCGTTCGTCAACGTGCCGGAAACTTTTGTGAATATTGTTTGAGCCATCAAGATTACATTATGGGTCGGTTACAGGTCGATCACATACTACCAGTAGCGAAGGGGGGTGGTGATGAGTTAGAAAATCTCTGTTTAGCTTGTGAATTATGTAATCAATATAAGTGGACAAAGACGGAATTCAATGATCCACAGACTGAGAAATCTATAGCTTTGTTTAATTCTCGTCAACAACGGTGGTCGGATCATTTTCAATGGAGTAAGGATGGGACAGAAATTATTGGTTTGACGGCTTGTGGTCGTGCCACTGTAGCCGCATTACAGCTTAATAATTCATTAGCGGTGGTTGTGCGCCGAAATTGGGTTAGGGCTGGCTGGCATCCACCGACATTGAATACATAAAAATCGCTAATTACCGGGACGATAAACGATGCTTTAGTGGTTCTTTCTTGATTCCTTAAACCATAATGCCATGACGATCTCAACCCCAACTACTGCCGATGTTCTGATTGCCGCCCTGCATGAACCGGGACGGGAAAACCTCCTTGATTTGGTACGCAACCCCTTGCGCTTGACGTTGCTCTGCATGACCTGGGATGGGTCATCGTTGCCGGATACCCAGGCAGACTTGTATGCCTGTTACCTGAAAGAGGTGTATAAGTGGAATCGGAATTTGCAGGAGTTGCGCCACCATGCCCAGCGCTGTGGCACAGATATCACGAAATTAAAGCAGGAGTTGAATCGGCAACTGGGGGAACTGGCTAAGGTTGCGCTGAATTTACCCCAGGAGCGATTTCGGTTATCCCAGGCTTTGGTGGAAGAGTATTTGGGGGAGGAATTGGATGAGACTTCGTTGGGGTCTTTGGCGTTACGGTTGGGCTGGTTGAATCGGGTGGGCAGAGATAAGCGAGGAGATTCTATTTTTGCCTTTTATCATGCGACGTTTCAGGAGTATTTTGCGGCGTTGGCGGTGGAGGATTGGGATTATTTTTTACCTCGAAATCATGTTAATTTTCCGATGGCGGCGAAGGAATATCGGATTTTTGAACCGCAGTGGAAGCAGGTGATTTTATTGTGGTTGGGGCGTAGGGATATTGCGGATGAGGAGAAGGAGGGGTTTATTCGGGCGTTAGTTGAGTTTGAGGATGGAGTAAGAGGTTTTTATGGACATCAAGCATTTTTTCTAGCGGCGGTTGCCATTAATGAATTTAAGGCTTGTTCCCTCGCTTCAGAGATTGTTAAGGAAGTGGTGAAGTGGGGGTTTGGTTATTTCAATATTGAAAAGCAGGAATGGCAAACTTGTCTCGATCCGAGTAAAAAAGGGGCGAGAGAGGCGATACCAGAAACCATTCAACAACTTGCTACTACAGAACTCATTCAAATTATTGAAAATTGCCAAAATGAAAATATCCGTAGGCAGGTGGCAGTGAGTTTGGGGGAAATCGGACAAGGAAATCCTCAAGCGATCGCCGCTTTAATCAGAATTCTGGAAACTACTGACGATGAAAATACCCGTAGGCGGGCGGCAGAGAGTTTGGGGGAAATCGACCCAGGAAATACTCAAGCGATCGCAGGTTTAATCAGAGTTATGGAAACTACTGACGATGAAGATACCCGTTGGCTGGCGGCAGAGAGTTTGGGGAAAATCCTCACCACACGCCACCAAC
>NZ_JAYGHV010000139.1:0-23825 GCF_034932145.1 Spirulina sp. 06S082
TTTAATATAAAGGGCAATTCCTGCCGCAATGTAGAGCCATTTCATCACTGTTTCTCCTGTAAGTCCGAATTCTCGGTGCAAGTTAGGGTTATGGGGAGGGCGATCGGTTCCGTTTCTACCATCTGATAAAGACGTTGCAGCCGCATGACAATAGAATAACTTTCTCCTTCTCGAAGGCAAGTTCCATGAATATCCTTGTCCTGCAAAGCTGCACGTAACTCTTCTTCTTCTACATAGGACACTAATTCGAGGCGCATCTGGCGCTTGTTAACAATACGGCGTAAGGCTGTCATGAGTTCCCCGCGAGAACCATCTTCTCCTTCCTTTGCTAGTACGCCTAAACGCATCACCATAGACGATCGCACCGCCACCGCATACAAAGTAATCGCCAGCATGGTTCCCACCAATGCTTCCGTTAAAGCCACATCGGGAGCCCCTAAAACCGCATATAATAACGCCGCCACTGCCCCAAGAATACCCCGAATAACGAGGGCGCTATAGGGATTGACCTGTAACACTAGCATGATTGCCGTCAAGGGCAACAGAGCGGCGATCGCATAAATATAACTCTCATTCATTTTTCCCCCCGCTACTGGAGCAATAAGCCAGCACGTAGCCTAACATTGTATTCCAGAGTGCCAAGCAAACAATTGCCAGCACCAGCAAAGGCCATTCCCGAGGAATTTTCAGCAGCAGTCCGAAAACAATGCTCATGGAGCCAAGAGTATCCGATACTGAAAGACTGTGCAGTTTAAATAAAACCGATCGCTGGCTGAGGAGGGGAATTGTTCCCCAAAACCAGAAGATAATGCCCACAGTAAAGCAAGTATAACTAATAAAATCAATCATGTTTCGTTCATGCGTTTAATGATATTTGCCAGCAGCATTAAGGCTGCATTTCCTACCGTGAGAACGATCGCGCCGATAATGCCGATCGCCCAATCATCCCGCAAAACCGAGATGAATAAAATCAAAATTGCGGTTTTCGTGGAGATACTGGCAAAGGCCAGCATTTTTTGCCAGATATTATCATTTTTCCAAGCATCATAAAGAGGAATGAGTAGGGCGAGAATCATGGCAATTAATAACAGGTTCATGTTTGTTTCTTCCTCCGAATGACGCGATGGACTTCATACCATCCCCCTTCTTCGTCATATTTGACCACAATGGTTTTGGGGGTGAATGTAATGAGTAAAATATCTAAAAAAACGAGACGGTGCGATCGCTTTTTTTCCACTTGTTCCAAGATGATATCTTCTTCATTATGGGGACGCAGAATGAGATCGAAGGCTTCGATATAAGCCTGGGGAATAGCCCAAAGGATTTTCCCCAGTACTAACAGCCAATCTTTGAGGGCTTCTGGGTTGGTATAACCGCGAGGGAGTAACAGCGAAATACTTAGCCCGATCAGGATATTTGGCCAGCTTAGATCCGCCGTTAGCAGAAACCAGATTGTTAAGCGTAAGATTAGATGTCCAACCATGCAAACCCCATCCAAAAGAGTAAAATCAAAACAAGACTCATAGAACCAATTAAATGATCGAATTGCTCCACGACGCGGGGCAGTTTGATGTTTAATTTTTTGAAGATGGCAAAATAGGCCAACCAACCTAGGGCGATCGTCCCTAAAGGTTTAATGGTATTGGTCAGGTTATAAGCATCATAGTAGGCAACATTGGCCACAATCAAGCCAAGGAGGAGAATAATAACGGCTATCCAGAAACCCGGTCTACTTTTGCGATCTTCTACGGATTGTTGATGGGGGATAAAAATAAATTTAGCAAAGGAAATCGAGGTTCCTAATGCCGCCAAATTCATGCCGATAACTTGCCAAGGGAGGAGATTTTTCATGGTTAATATCTTGGCTCCAAAACCCGACAGCAAGGGGAAACCGGAGATAGAGAAACTGGCGATCGCCAACACGATCCAGAGAGGGGTAGCGATGGGTTGCTGTTGCAATTCTTTGAGGTTGCGACTGGGTAAAGTTCCCGCAATTAAAAAGAGTGCTGCTTTAACTAAACCATGAGTGAGGGCATAAAATCCCCCAACTTCCGGCGCAGCCAGGATAAATCCCAGTTGCGAAACCGTGTGAAAAGCCAACATTCGTTTGGTATCTTTCTCAAAAACGGCATAAGCTACCCCTAGGAGGGCGGTGGCTACGCCAAAAGAACGCACAATGGGATCCACCTCCGGCACGATTAAAGCGCAGCGCATGAGGGGAAATATGCCGCTTTTCACCGCAACCCCCGAGAGCATGGCGGAAACGGGAGTTTCTGATTCCGAGTGGGTTAAGGGCAGCCATAAACCAGAAACAAAAACTCCCCCTTTAACTAACAGTCCCAGAAAAATGAGGGACAGGGCTTCTGGGGGAGCATTCCGTAACCCAGCAAAGGCAAAGGAGTTATTTGCCTGATAGACCAATACTGCACCGATGAGATAAAAGAGCATGGCCACGTTGCTGATGAAGAGATAGCGCAAACCGACCCACATCGAGCGATCGCTACGGGGATAGGCGATGGCCAAAAAGGCGGCAATGCCGCTCACTTCAAGGGCAACGTACAAGCTGATAAAATCTGCACAGATAAAGGTGGCATTGACGCTACCGTGCAGAATAATGACTTGAGTATAAAAAAAGGCGGTTTTGTTCGTATCCCAACAGTAAATAACGACCGCTACCGTAACGAGGGCATTGGTCAAGATAAAAAAGCCACTCGCGGTATCGGCTTCTAAAGTAACGCCGAAATTGTCGAGTAATGTGAGAGCAAGGGGAGAATCTTGGGAAAAGAGCCAGAAGCCATAGCCCACTGATGCTAAAGCTGCCAATAGGGCGAGGTAGCGATCGAGTTTGGGCAGGAGATAAATGAGAAAGCCGACAAAGAAAGGTAGGGCGATCCAGGCGATCGTAATTGCGTTCATACTCTTATGTATTATCCTTCTCGATCTCGTGGGTGTCTAAGGTGGGGTGATCTCGCGAAAGTTTCATGACCCCGACTAGCATTAACGCTTGAATTGAGAGGCCAATGACGATCGCGGTTAAAATCGCCCCTTGAGGAACGGGATCGGCGTAAGCCCCATCAATGCTATTCTCGGAGAGAATGGGCGTGAGGAAACCTTCTCGAGAGGCAATGAGGACGTAGTAGGCGATCGCCCCTGTACTCATCACATCCATTGAGACGATTTTCATCAGTAGGTTTTTCTTAAGAAAGATGCCGAAAAATCCGCACAAAATAGTAGCGAATACAAATGCTTCTAACACGGAATTGACCTATGGGGTAATTATTATGTTTGCTAGGATACACTATTTGCGGCTCCAGACAAAATAATAATTTTTACAAGAGTTGTTTGGCAATGATAATGGATTCAGTTCATTGATTCTGGGAGAGATTGGCAATAATTCCAATCAGATCAATCTTGTTCGAGCATGATAGCAAATTACCCGTTCTTTATTACCCAAATGCGAAACAATTCGACAATAATTTTATAACCGTTTTCGCTATCTTTGACGACATCGTGACGCTTGAGGTCTTCAAGGGCATTATCTAACATTTCTACATCAAATTGTAGGGCATTCTCAAGGGTTTCTCGGGGCAATCCTTCCTGGTGTGGGGCAAGTTGTTGGAGGATTTCTCGTTGTCCCGGTGCGCCTTTTTTTGCCTGATCCCAAACGCCATCGAAATAGTAGCGACCTTGTTGGAAAAATTCGGGATTTTCGATGATGGTTTCTACATCTTCGAGGGTAAATCTGGGGTCGCGTTTGCGGTTTTCTTCAAAGACGAGGGCATTATAACGGCGGACCAAGGAAAAGCCGATGAGTTGCACGAGGTAAGGCTGGCCAAAGGTGAGATCGTGGATGCGATCGATCGCTTCTCCCGTATAGTCGAGGGGGAAATCTAGGTTAGGGTTGGCGAGAATCTGGCGGGTGGCGGCGGGTTTGAGGAAGCTGACGTGGAGGGGGATAACGCTGGCGTAGAAGGGTTGGAAGTAGTCGGCAGTCATTTCTTGCAGGGTGTGGAGTCCGGCGAAGGCAAAGGCAATTTTGGGGCTGAGTTGCACCATGCCTCGCAAAAAGCCCATGAAGTCCGGGGGAATTTGTCCCTGTTCGATCAGTTTTTCAACTGTTTCAAATTCGTCGAGGGCGATAATTAGGTTTTGGCGATCGAGGTGGGGAATGATGGTTTTTAGGTAGCGTTCAAAGGTGCGTTGGGGGAGGTTGAGGAGGTCGTTATCTGCGGGGCGTTGCAGGTGGAAGGTTTCGGCGAGTTCATCGGTGATACTCATCAGAACTTCTCCGGTGCCTTGGCTGACGTTACCGAGGCCTTGCAGGTTCACGTAAATGACTTGGAGGTTTGCGCCGCAACAGGTGGCAGCGTTTCGCAGGATGGAGGTTTTGCCCATGCGTCGATGACCGTAGAGGACGACGGATTGAGGATGGGTGGTATGAACCCAATAGGATTCAAGTTCTCGCATAATGTCCTCTCGTCCGATGAATTTCTCGCCTTCTACGGGGTCGCCGATGGTGTAGGGGTTGGTGACGGGTTGGGTAATTTCGATTTCGCCGATTTTTCCGGCGATCTTGAGGAGGGCATCCAACCAAGATCGCGTAATGTCGAGGATGAGTTCTCGTTCGGCTTCGGGGAGATTTTCCGGGGTGTCGAGGATTTGTTTGAGTTCCCCTTGGGCGCGATTGAGGGCGAGGGAACGACTGGTACGGGAGGGACTCTTCTGCACGAGTTGGGTGTCTTCGATGACGCGACGGAGGGCGCTGAGTGCCTGCCAAGTGTTGGGACGGAGGAGGTTTTCTCGGGGAAAGTCGAGGGGTTGCGTTTGGGCAATCTGTTCGGGGGTTTCGGCTTGGGTGAAGCGGTGGAGGGTTTCAGCGAGTATGTACATTTCTTCGCCGTAGAGGATGTTACGGACGACTGCAAAGGCTTCGGTGGCGCGATCGGGCTGATGACAATAAAATAGCCAAAATCCTGCTGCAATTGAGCGATGAGGAAAATCGAAACGAAGATTAGTATTTAGATTTCTAGTTACTTTGTATCGCCAACTTTTAGGGATAATAAAAAGTTCATCCCAAAATATTTTCTGTAAAGTATCCTTCAAAGATGAAGAACAAAATTTGAGAATATCCCAGTCCCAAGGCTCTATAGCAATTTGTGAAATGCGGTAGATTAGTTGATCTTCTGGAATTTGAGATATTTCTTCATTAAGACATTGAATAACAGGAATAAACTGCAAGCTGTACTTCAATAATTCGTTACTGTTATGCAAACCTTCTTCCCAATTAAAGTGTAAACTCTTTTTTAACGTTTTTTCTAGAAAGGGTAAGGGTAAAACACTAATGCGAGGAAATAACCAACTTTCATTTTGGAGTGCGAACCAATTAACAGGTGTGCTGAGAAACCAATTGTCAGGGCGTAAGATTGCCACACCTCCCGCCACACCGAACCAGTTAAAAGAAAAACCTAATCCTGTAACAACTAATTTAAAAATTACTAATGTTTCAACCAATAAAAAAATACTTTGAAGTGTTAGTTTTAATTGAATTTGGTTTCTTTTAAAAAAATCTATTTGCTCTTGCCATGTCTTAGCATCTCTTAAATTCTCCCCACCGCCAAAAGTCTCCACATACCATCGCAACGCTTGAGGAAAATAAAACACCCAATACAACAAGCGCAAATAATCCAAAGGATTCCACAAAGAAAGAGGACGCTTTAACTTTGGTGCCAAATCTAAACGAGGGATAGGGTTATCGTTGCTCATTATTTTGCGTGTTTAGTAGTAGGGTGTCGTTAGCGCCAGCGTAACGCACCAATTCGATAATATTGCGGTGCGTTACGCTTCATTTTATTCCGCTAACGCACCCTACATCTCGAATGGGTTGTAAAAGAATGCCGATAATTTTGGCAATTTGATTGATATAATATTCGATATTATCAATGGAAACAGTTTGCTTTTCCAACAATAAAAATTTCCAGGTTGTCCCCGTCGAAACAATACCGTAAATCTTGGTAATTTTCACATTCTGTTGTTGGTTAAAAATCTGCGCCGCCACCATTTCCGCCACGCACTGCCCCAACCCTCCCTTAATATTTTCGTTCTTCGCTTCCACGATCGCAACCACAGGGGCGCGAATAAAATATTGTTCCTGAGAACAACAAATCAAATAATCGCAATAGCCATTCAAACCTCGTTCTCGATCCACCTCAAATTCCGTCCCAGAAAAAAGACTGATTTGATAATTAGCTTGACGGCGAAGTTCTGCGAGAATAGGAGCAAGCAGAAACTCCGATCGCGCTTTTTCCGTATTAATTGCCGTCGCTAAGGGCAAATATTCTGCTAAGGTTTGTTTGAGATAATCCGAAGGTTCAATTTCTGCAACATCGGCAAACAAATTGCGATTTTCTTCGAGAACGAGATTAAATTCTTGTTGCACGATGTTGAGATTGGTAAAGTTGCTGTAAGACATTTGATTCAAGTATCTTAGAATTTTTTATGACAAACTATCTATTTAATTGTCTTTTTTTTGTTCTGCTACAGATTGAATGGCAAAGAAAAAAATCAATCTGCAATTAGAATGTTCTGCTTATCGTCGATCCGCCAGGGATTGAAAATCCCTGTCTCATACGAGAAATCCATTGAAATGGATTAATTTCGCGAGATTTTACCTTAATTTGACAAAAGCAGTCCTCTTGAGAGGACTTTTTGTATGAGACGGGGAATTTGATTCCCCGGCGGATCGATGATGAGAGAATTATTTTAATTGCCAAAATAATTTTTAAATTTTTAAGACTAATCTCGATAATCTTCATAACACTCATAACAAAACAGCATCACTTGACTGGGAATACCGCCACTCTTGGCGATAATTTCTTCCGTTTCCTCCTCCGTAAATTGTACCCCTGTTCCCGCCAAACGATCCTCGATAAACCCCTGCACCGTCACTGCATCCCAAGGCTGCAACTGTAACTCATGGCAAATATTAGCAAAAGGCGAATCCATCCCGCTATCCTCAAATAACTCCGTTAAAGGACGATGCGCGGCTACCACCAGCCGTAAAGGCGATCGCACTCCTGAATTTGCCCAAGCCCGCAATTGATTCCTCACCCCATCATCAAACCAATGTTCCCGCAACTGTTCCACCTTGTCCAGCAATAGCAAAACTCTCTGCTGTTTCAATTCACGCTGAAACTGAAATTGTGGTTCTGCTGTAATGCCAATTTCCGCCGCCAAGGTTTGATAATAACTGTCGCGATCGAGAATTTCGCGCATATTCAAATACACGAGTTTGCGATGAGGTAACTTTTTCGGTGCTTTTTGTTCGATCGCCCGCAATAGCGAAGAGGTTCCCATTCCCCCGCAGCCAACTAAAGCAACACTTGTACCACTGTTCAAAAATTCAAACACCTGGCGAAGTTCGCGATCGCGTCCATAAATTTCTTCTAAGGTGTCTAACATTCCCCGCTTCATAAAGGGATTTTGACTGTTGAGACCATTGCATTTTGCCAAGACAGGGAAAGATTGAGATTGTCCCGATGCTCTTTCCCAACGAATCCCTAGTAGATCGCACAAACTTACGAAAGTTTTCTTCCGAACATCTTTACCTGCACTGAAATTTTTGATCGTTGAAATCTGAAAATCACTTTTTGCCTGAAAATCTTCTAACGTCCACGCTTTGTTCGTCAGAGCATAATCAACCTGTTTTTTCCCTTCGGTTGTAAGTTTCATGGAGTACAGAAACCAAGATTAATGTCTTTAATATTAACTTATACCGAACTCATACTTAAAATAGCTGTAAGTCATACGCAACAAGGGCTGAACATATTGGTGATGTGGGAGATGATGAATATATCGAAATTGAGGAACAGAAATGAAAACCAACCTCCGCAACTTAGTTACTTCTATCACCGCGATCGCCGCTACCGTCAGCATTACGATCGCACTCCATCCCAACCCCACCGAAGTCCAAACCAATCTCGCCAATACTACCAATGCGATCGCGATCGGGGGAGCAACTGCTTTATTTAGTTTACCCGATGACGAGGAGGACGAAAAAGAAGAATAAAATTGCAGCGCGATCGCATGAAAATTTCACGAAATGCGATCGCGCTGCGAGAAATTCAAACTTTTTCTTGTCCTCTGACCCATTGGGAAATATGCTGATGACAGCGATCGAGATAATTGCGAGCAGCGCGATCGCTAGAATAAGATTGCAGACACTCTTTAAATAAACTTGCAGCTTGGGGAAATGAGCGCCGATGAAACAGCATTACTGCTCTTTCAAATTTATCTTTAGTCGCTTGTTTCCCTGCATGAAGTTCGGGAGAATCGGCGGAAAAAACTTCAAATAATCCCACAGCTTTTGCTTTACCTTTTGCTTTGACTTGCTCGATAAAGCGCAAATCGTATTGCAGAGGATCGTTTAAATGTGCAAGGGTTTGATGCGTGATTAAAAGAGAAACACCGTAGGTTTTTGTTAACCCTTCTACTCGTGAAGAAAGGTTGACTGCATCCCCGATCGCCGTTCCATCCATGCGACCAAATCCCCCCACGGTTCCCAACATTAATGAACCCGTATGCAAACCAATGCCAATACGCAGGGAGATTAAATTTCTTTCTTGTCTCTTTTTATTGTACTTTTTTAGCTCTTCTAACATGGCGATCGCGCCTTGCAAAGCATTATCCGCAGACTCTGGAAATAATGCCATAATTGCATCGCCAATATATTTATCAATGAATCCCCCATGAGCCTGAATTTGTGGTTCCATATAGCCGAGATATTCGTTAATAAAAGCAAAGTTTTCCGCCGGGGTCATCTGTTCGGAAATAGTAGTAAAATCCCGAATATCGGAGAATAAAACCGTCATTTTTCGCTCGACTTGATCCCCAAGTTTTACATCGACAATACTTTCTTTCTCTAAGAAACTGAGGAATTGAGAAGGAATAAAACGCTCGTAGGCAGCATTCAACGTGGTAATATTGTCGTATAAGCGAGCATTTTCTAAAGAAATGGCAGCTTGAGCGGCTAATGTTCGTAAGAATTCCAAGCGCTCTCGGGTAAATGCTCCGGTTGTCAGGTTGTTCTCGAGATAGATAATCCCTTGTAATTTTCCTTGATTGATGAGAGGAGCGCAAGCAATTGATTGACAATGATACTGTTGAATATAGGCATCGTCTGTAAATCGGTCTTCTTCCTCTGCATTATGTAGGACTATAGTTTCTTGAGTACGAGCAACATAGTAGACAATTTTTCTAGCAATCATCTCAAAATTTTCAAGAGGAACTGATTTCGACATGACTATTTTATTGGATTGAGATTCTTTTGTGGCTTCCACAAAAAGGCGAGGCGATTGTCCATTTGTTTTGTCTGTATGAGATAATAATAAAATGCCTCGTTCTGCTCCTGCATTTTCAACTAGAATATTCATTAAAGCTGCTAACAACTTATCCAAAACAATTTCGCTAGAAATCGCACTTGTAGATTTCATTACCGTTGCTAGATCTAGAATTTCACTATTATTACCTCTTCTGGTAGTTCGAGTTTCGAGAAAATGGTGCGTTGTTGAAAGCGATCGCGGAAATTGTCCCCCATCCAAGGCAAATAAGCGAGGATATTTTTCCTCTAAGTGTTGCATTTTAGCGATCGCCCCCCAGCGATCGTAACAATAGTAAGCATTGATGGCATAAGCGCGGGCAATCTTTTCTTTGCCCCAATTGAGATAAAATTGGGTCGCCAATTCATTAGCAAGGGCTTCTTCTTGAATATATTCGTTTTCTTGTGCTTGGGCGATCGCGCGATCGTAAAATTCGATCGCATTTGCGCGATCGCCCAAAACCCGATAGCGTTCGGCCTCCACAAGGTAATATTTATGTAGATAATTCATTGGAGCAGATTCTGCCCAACGCTTTAAATATTCTTGGTTTTCTGTTACTCTTGCTAAGATGATTTCATAGTCATCGTCAGGAGATTTAGTTATAACTGATAACTGATTTAGGGAATCGTAAAAGCGCCAAACGGGAATTAAAGCATGACTGGTTGCAGCCGCTAAATATTGTTTTGCAGCATTAGAGGCGATCGCTGCTCGTTCAAAGTTACCAAACCAATAAGCCAGAGTTAATTGCGTTACATAAATTCCCCATAAGCCGCTACCATTTTGCCTTTCCTGATAATAAGCAATGAGTTCTTCCTCATTAATAATCTCCCCTTGCAAGCGATCGGGTTGAGAGGATTTTCCCTGTAGATTGACAACAGCTTGCCAATAGGGTCTATTGTAATTGAGGGCGGTTTGCTGTCCGATGCGTTCGAGCATTTCGCTGTGACTTTGGATTTCTCGTTCTGCTTCAGTGAGTTCAATTCCTGTTAGAAAAAGCCGCAGACAATAGCCTTGATTGCAATAACCGCTATAGGAAAAATCTCCTGTTTCTAAACCGATCGCAAAACCGTGTTGTAAGGGTTCGAGAGCAGATCGTAAATGTTCTTTCCAATGGCTGATAAAGCGGTATATTATCATAAAAACGGCTGATTCAAACTTGCGATCGCCAAAATCTGCCAGTATCTTTAAAGCCAATTGACCGTATTCATAACCGAGGTCAAAGTTGCCCACAACCCCACAAAGGATCATGCCATAAGTAGCATAACCAAAAGCTGTGGCAGAAGTATTACCGTAGGTTGTAGAAAGTTCAATTTGTTTAAAAACCGTGAGGGGAAAGAGGGCTGGAGAGGCAAAATAAGTGACGGGTAAAATTTTGATTAATAAAGGTAGCGCTATTTGTATGAGAGGGTCTGACATTACGGGTAAATTTGCCAACTCTGTCGGCTGGCGATCGCCAATAATGGCTTGTATTTTAGCCAAACCAGGGGCAAAATCGGCACGAGTCACTTCCTGGGGAAATTCAATCCCTAAAGATGCCAGAATCTCTAAACCCACGCTTAACGCTTCTACCATGCGGTTTTGATTGGTGTAGGTATCCAGCTTGATTTCGCCAATTTCCACGCGATCGCGGGGATGTTTTGCGTTATTCTGGACGATATCTGCAAGTGCCTCCATGCGATCGATATTGGCATTGAGATAATTGGCTTTAACGGCTTCGTTATGGAGAGTGAGGGCTAATTCGTATTGATTCTGCCAACAATCTGAATTTAACAGTGAAATTCCGGTTTCTAGATAGGCGATCGCGGCTTCATAAGCGGTGGTATTATTCGCTTTTTGTCCGGCTTGTAAGTTGAGACAAATAACCTTTTCCTGTTCTTCTTTATCGGTAATGAGGGTAATACCGCGATTGAAGCGATCGACAATATCAAAGAGTTTTTCTTCTCTTTCACTTGCGGGAATATTATCCAAGAGAAGACGACCAATTTGCAAGTTAATTGCGGGCTTTTCCTTCTCGGGAATGAGACTATAAGCGGCTTGTTGAATGCGATCGTGGCTGAATTTATAGGCTTGGATCAGTAAATTTTCATCAAGTTGAGAGAGGGGAAAAATTATGCCGCGATCGAGGGCAATTTTTAAGTTTTGAAAGATATTTTGGCGGGTTTGTTGGCTGCCTATCTCTTTATCCACCTGACCGATTAATGTTACCGTTGCTAGGTCGAACTCTGCTCCCAAACAAGCGGATAAGGATAATATTTTTTGAGTAATTTTGGGTAATTTTTGCAGTTTCCCCATCATTAACTCCACCACATTATCAGTAAATCCCGTGGCTTCGATCGCAGATAGTTTCCATTGCCAAAGTCCAGAAAGACGATGAAAGGTCAACAAGTTTTCGCTATAAAGAACTTGTAAAAACTCATTGATAAAAAAAGGATTTCCTTCCGTTTTTTGCAATACCAATTTGGCCAAATCTCCAACAATTTCCGGGGAACAGTGCAGAGTTTCGCCAATCAATTGAGCAATCTGTTCGAGTTTAAGAGGGTCTAGGGTTATCTCTGATATTTCCTTCCTTTTTTGCCGCAATCGTTCAAGAGTAACGATAAAGGGATGTCCCGAGGAGACTTCATTATTGCGGTATGCCCCTAATATTAAAAGATATTGCGTTTGGCTATCTTCTAGAAGCCTTTCCATTAATTTTAAGGTGGCTAAATCCGACCATTGCAGGTCATCTAGGAAAATAACTAAAGGATGTTCGACACTACAAAAGGCACGAATAAAGTTACCAAAAACAAGGTTAAAACGATTTTGCGATTCATTTGCGCCTAAGTTAGGGACGCTAGGTTGTTTGCCGATAATCAATTCAACTTCTGGGATGACATCGATCGCCACTTGTCCATTATTTCCTAACGCATTTAAGAGTTTTTCTCGCCATATTTGTAATTGTGTTTCGGTTTCTCCCAAGATTTGTTTCACTAAACCCCGAAAAGCTGATACAATTGCAGAATAAGGAATATTTCTTTGAAACTGGTCGAATTTTCCGGCAATAAAATAGCCTCGACGGGCAGTAATGGGTTTATAAAGTTCCTGCACTAATGCTGATTTACCGATGCCGGAATAACCTGCAACTAGCATTAAAGCGCTATGTGAAAAGTTTTTATTTTTAGGGTCAGCTATGCGATCGAAGGCAGAGAGTAAGAGTTCAATTTCTCGTTCTCGTCCGTAGAGTTTTTGAGGAATTTGAAAGCGATCGGAAACATCTTGGCAAGCTAGGGGAAATGGAGCAATTGTCTCGGTTTCTTCTAATTGTTGGAGACAGTATTCTAAGTCTACTTTTAATCCGTAAGCATTTTGATAGCGATCTTCTGCATTCTTTGCCATCAATTTCAGAACAATATCTGCAATAGCTTGAGGGATAGGGGGAGATAAGGGCTGATTGTTTACTGATGTCTGTTCTTCGGCAATTAAAGAGGGATTTTTGGCAATATGACAATGAACTAATTCTAGAGGATCGCTACTTTCAAAGGGCAATTTTCCGGTTAACATTTCATAGAAAGTCACTCCCAAAGAATAGAAATCTGTGCGATAATCTAAACCTCGATTCATGCGTCCGGTTTGTTCTGGAGAAATATAAGCGAGGGTTCCTTCTAAAACATTTGGATTTTGTAAAGTCGGGTTTTCTCGAGTCAATTGAGTGGCGATCCCAAAGTCAATAATTTTAAGTTCCTTTGTTTCGGGATTAAAAACTATATTGGCAGGATTAATATCTTTGTGAATGATATTTTGACTGTGAATTTGCCCTAAACTTTCTGCGATCGCGATCGCCAGGGGTAAAAATTCCCGAATACTCGTGGTTTTCCGTTGTTCCAGCCATTCTCTCAGAGAAATGCCCCCAAAATCTTCCAAGGCGATCGCATAGCTTCTTTCCCATTCTTCTAAGCAGTAAGCTCTAATAATATTAGGCGATTTTAAATTAAAAGTGAGATAGTACTCCTGTTTATAACGCCGAATTTCCTTGGGGGTAGGATAGTCGCTGTTGAGAAATTTCAGGATCACGGGTTGGCGATCGCTAATTCGCCGAGCGCGGTAAACTTGGGAGTTAGCGCTATTGTAGATTTGCCTGAAATCTTCGTATCCGGCAAGGGCAACCATGAAATGTTAGATTAGGGGAGAAAAATCACCATTCTCGTTTTAACATAGAATTTTAAGCGATATCTTAGTTGTTAAACAGGAAATAACTGTATAGAACAATATCTCGTTTATATCTCTCAATCCGTACATACACGCTATTCTCTTTTTTGGGAGAGAAAAAGTGTTGATTGGATGCGGATTTTGTCCGACTGCATTCCGATCCAGCTTGATTTAGTTCTTATTCTTCGGCGATCACTTTCAAACGAACAATTTTTTCTCCCGCATCGTCTAACTGTACTTCTATCGTTTCTCCGGTCAAACTTTCCAAACAGGTTAACATCGATCGCAGGTTGGGATTACTGGCTCCCGTATCGACATAAAGGCGATCGGCAAGGTTACTTAAGCGCTTCCAGGTGGTAAAGAGTTTTGCTGCCATTTGCTCGAGGCTGGTGGCTTGTTTGACAATATCGGCGGCAGTATTCAAACAATCGATGCGTAAGGCTTCTTCTAGCGCCATTTCGATGTCAACTGAGCCTTTTTTCAAGGTTTGTACCCGCGCGGCTGCATCGAGATATTTGGAAAGATTCTTGGCGGAAGAAGTGAGATTTTTCACGGTATCGATATCGGGATTTTCGGCGATTTCTCGCTGCATCTCCTTCAAATGAATATCGGGCAGCTTTTCCATTTCCCGGACTAAAGGTGCGAGATGGCGCGGTGGAAGTCCCCCTTCTGAGGCTTTTTCTTTGACTTCATCGGGCAGTAATTCCGAACTCATGGCTGTCCATTCATCCGCCAATTGCTTCACTTCTCGTCGCGTGATGCGATCGCCTCCTAAAGCGGCTTCTGAGACCATTTTCTGCACCTCTGGAGACGATTTCGCAGTTTCGACAAATGCCCGTTTGCTAAATCTATTAATCGCCTCGGGATCGAGTTGTCCTTCCGCAACCAGAGTATCGGCACTATTTGCCAATTGAATCAGCGCATAAGCCTGACTTTTTGTGATTTCCCGCTTCTTCAGCCAATTGATAAACCCTGTCCCTCTTCCATCTCCTCCTTTTTTCTCGCGATCGCGCACCGATCGCAAAATGCGCCCCCGCCAAATATCCGTTTGTAGGTCAAATTGTTCGCAAACTTTCCAAACGCGATCGAGTTGCTGTTGAAAATCGTGTTCTTGGATGTCCTCGTCTTCAGGATCGGGGAGTTGGAAGTTAAAATCCGTAGGGGTTTCTAATGCCTCTACGATTTCTTCGGTAGATGGAGGGGGGAAGGACTGAACCATAGGGAAGAGCAAATCGAGGGGACAGTCGCACCATTATTACATATTCTTTAGCTTATTTTGCTCATCGGAATTTTACGAACCTTTTTCGCTAACCCGAGGCGATCGAGTAACTGGATCGTGTACCAGGTGACATCAATTTCCCACCAACGCCAACCAGACTGAGCCGATCGCGGATGAGCGTGATGGTTATTGTGCCAGCCTTCTCCATAGGTTGAAAGTGCCACCCACCAAAGGTTACGGGAATTATCGTCACAAGCAAAGCTGCGATAGCCCCATGTATGCGTTGCGGAGTTCACAAACCAGGTACAATGCCATAATACGACCGATCGCAGGAAAATTCCGTAGATGACAAAAGACCAACCGCCGAAAGCATAAAGCAAGACTGCAAGAGGCACTTGCAATAATAAGAAGTAGCGATCGAGCCAGCGATAAAAAGGTTGACGCAGTAAATCCGAAGCGTATTTGCTGTAATATTCTTTATCAAAGGCTTCCTGTTTCGGGTAAAGTAGCCAAAGTATATGACTCCACCAAAATCCCCGCTTGGCGGAATAAGGGTCTTTCTCAACATCCTCCGTATAACCGTGGTGCTGTCGGTGTCCTCCTACCCAGAAAATCGGTCCGCCTTGAATAGCCAAGGCTCCACAGGTGGCGATCGCGTATTCTAACCACTTAGGAACTTCAAAACTGCGATGGCTCAATAAACGATGATAGCCCAAACAAATGCCAATTCCCCCGCAAAGCCAATGCAGAAAAATTGCGACTCCTAAAGCCTGCCAGGAGAAACACCACAATGCAGACAGGGCAAGGGCGTGGAATGCGCCAAAAAAGAGGATATAAGTCCAATTTAGGGTCAGAGAATTATTACTCTGAGGTGCATTAGCAACAGATTGTGAATTCATAAAAGCATCCTTAAAACGAGCAGAAAAAACGAAGGAAACTATTTTTTGCTCCCTTTCTCTCCACCTAGAAAGATAGAGTGAGGGGGCAAGTCGGTGTTAGAGTAAAAATGTAAGTTTTACTTGCACGCCACCATCCTAACAACTCCCCCTAGAAAATGCAAGCTATACTTACATTTTTATGTCAACTCCATCTCCATCAACCCGCGATCGCTTAATTCAAGCTGCCCTAGAACTCTTTGTTTCTCAAGGTATCAGCAACACCACCACTCGCCAAATCGCCAATTTAGCAGAGGTAAACGAAGTCACCCTCTTTCGTCATTTTGGCAATAAACACGGGTTACTCCTCGCCGTTATCGAAGAATCTCCCACCTTTGCCAATCTGGAAAAGAGTTTACTACAAGGTTTTGAGCCATCTGAATCAGGAAAACTGTCCTTGAAAGAGTATGCAAGTTATAACTTACATTCATTAGAGCAAATGCCGGAGCTATTTCGCTCGCTGATCGGGGAAGCCGATCAATATCCTGATGAAAATCGCCAGGCGATCGGGAAACGCCTGGCAGAGGTCAATCGTAGTATTGTCAACTATTTTGCCGTCGCCCTTCCTCAAAGCCAAATTCCCCACGATCGCCTCTCCAGCTTATGGATAGGGGCGTTAATTGGCTATGCGGCGATCGCCTTTACCAGCGAATTTCAGGAACTTTGGCGCGATCGCGAGGACTTTCTGGATAGTTTGGTGGAGTTATTTGCAAGCGTCACTCTCTCAGAATCCTCGGTAATTGGCGATCGCGACAAGGCGATCGCGCCAAAAATCCTCGATCTGCCTACAACTTTAGTGCATAACATCTTACAGCAGGCCAAAAAATCCAGTTTACAAGATAGCGCGATCGCCTATCTTCTTTTTGGGGCAGGATTATCCCCCAGAGAAATTGCCAGTTTAGAGAAATCCCAACAAATTTGCGATAAAAACCAACATATTTTGCAAGTCACGGTTGCAAATCGCCTGCGACAAGTTCCCGTCAATCAATGGATTTTAGGCAAGCGTTATGGTTCTTATACCAACAATCCTCTCACTAAATGGTTAAAAAGTCGTAAAGATAAAGCATTATCCCTGTTTCTCACTGAGGAAAGTCAACCCATATCTGCATTAGAGATCCAAAAACGCTGGCAAATCTGGTTAGAAGGATTAACCGAAGGCGAAATTCCCGCGATCGCGCGGGCGCAACAAACTTGGTGTGTAGAAATGTTAATGCGAGGTATGAGTTTGGAAAATCTAAGCATTCTCACGGGGCTAGAGTTGGTACAATTACAAACCTATGCCCGTAGAGCCAAAGAAAAAGCAGCTATTGAAGAAGCAACACTCTTAGATCGCAAACCTTAACCTGCGATTTGATTAGAGTTTCTTTAAAACAATAAAGGAAGAATTGTAGAACCAATTCCTCCGAGAATTTGCAATAAATCTATCCCCAATCCACTGCCACTTTCAGGATTATTCTGATGATTAATATACTTTATAAAAGATTCTACTGCTTGAATTCCCTGTTCATTTCCTTGTTGTTCAAATAATTGAGCCGCAATTTGTACATCCCGCATTGCCCCTTCTTCATCAATTAACCGATATAACATAAAACCCCGTCCCAAATAAGCCGACGCAAATTGAGGATTGATTTCTAAAGCACGATTATAATTTTCAATTGCACCAGTATAATTATTACGACTGGCTTCTTCTATTCCTCTTGAATAAAAAGTTGCGGCACTTTCCATCGGGTAAGGAAAACCAACAGTTCCTTGAATATAAGCCCCATCAAAACGGGTTTTCAAGAAAGTTGCCCCACTTAAATAAGCATTTCGCAAATCTGCCCCAGCAAAATTCGACTCTACCAAAATTGCCCCCGTTAAATTGGCACCATTGAGGGAAGCCCCAGTTAAATTGGCACCGCTTAAATCTGCCCCCGTTAAATTGGCTTGACTAAGATTAGCAAACCGCAAATCTGCCCCTCGCAAATCTGCCCCTCGCAAATCTGCCAAAATTAAACCAGCATTCATTAAATCGCACTGAATACATTGTTTGCTGGAGAAAAGTTGGTGCATATCTTGTAGGTTTTCAGCTTTTGCGGGAGTCGAGATAGAGAGAGTCGCAACAACAAGGGAAGTCGCGATCGCAAGGACTGATGCAGGGACTAATTTTCTCATGGTTGGCGATCGGTAAGGGGTTTTTTCCATTTTAAACGCTAATTGGATTGAGCGCGATCGCATTTTCTATTCTCAGATACTTGGGATGAGTTGCGAAAGTAGCTGGTAGAAGTCGAAAAACTCGAAATTGTTGGCGATCGTATCCAACCAAAAGACTACTATAAGTTAATTCTGGAAAAATATCGCCGACAGGGTTTAAGATTATAATATTGAGAAGATAGAATTTATATTGACCTGAAGGATCGAACTATGACACCGATAAAAGAACAACTCCTTCAAGAAATCGAACGTACCCCAGACAATCTCATCAAAGAGGTGCTAGATTTCTTGCAATTTGTGAAAGCAAAACAAGAAAAAATTTTAATTGAGAATGGTAGCAATGTTAAAAGTATGAAGGAAATGGATGGGAAAGGATCGCGCGATCGCCCAATCTGGGAAGTTTTCGAGGAGTTTACTGAAAATATTCCTGAAGAAGTTGTCGCTAAACTTCCTACAGATGGCGCAGATCAACACGATCATTATATTTACGGAACGCCCAAAAGAACGCCATGAGACAGGTATTTGCTGATACATTTTACTGGTCTGCACTGATTAATCCAAGAGATAAATGGCATCAAAGAGTTAAAGAGTTTAATCATACTTTGGTCAATGCTCATCTTTTTACAACTGATGAAATATTAACCGAATTTCTTAATTTTTTCTCGTCTTATGATGCTTATATGAAAAATGGAGTAATTCGGCTCGTTCAAGATATTTTGAACAGCGATCGCGTTACTGTTATTGCTCAAACTCACTCATCTTTTCTGGATGGTCTAACACTTTATCAAAATCGTACTGATAAAGGCTATAGTCTTACAGATTGTATCTCTATGCAAACCATGAGAAAACTCGGAATTACAGAAATTTTGACTCACGATCGCCATTTTACTCAAGAAGGATTTACCATTTTGTTTACAGACTGAGATCGCATTTCCCATTCCCGAATACTTTGGATAGGTTGCGATCGCTTCAAGTTTTTTGTATTTCAAACGAACTTAAATTAATTCCAATTTTAGTGTTTTTCCTAATACTATTTGGGTTCTCTGTAATTATAGATCGAGGAGCGATCGCATTTCCTATTCCCGAATACTTTGGATGAGATGCGATCGCGCTATTTTTTAGCTGGAGTAAGAGCGATCGGGTAGAATATTGGAGAGTTAGAGAATTATTATGAATGAGCCAGTACGATATATCACGAACGAGCAAGGCGATCGCGTTGGGGTAGTGTTAGATTTAGCCACCTATCAGCGATTGACTAATGCTCCCAGACACGATCCCGAATGTTTGCTAAATTTGAGTTTAGCAGAACTGGAGGCACTGGCTGAAAGTAAACTTGCTCCAAGCAAACAGGAAAATTTGAGCGCATTACTGGAGAAAAATAAAGAATCTCAACTATCTTCGGAAGAAAGCAACCTGTTAGATATTTTGTTAGAACAGGTGGATAATTTAACCATGCTGAAAACGAGAGCAAGATATACTTTACAGCATTTAAACCCTTCGGAGAGTTTGGAGTGAGTGCTTATATTCCCGTTGAGTTAAAACGGAAAGTACGCGATCGTTTTCAAAACTGTTGGTTTATGTTCGTAGTTTATGGGTTCAATTGGGCGAACATCCTCCCTAAATGAGACTCAGATCGCATTTCCCATTGTCGGATACTTGGGATGAGTTGCGATCGCAAAATATCATAAAATAGACGGTTATCAAGCTGGACTCACTAAAATAGCTTGTTGCATAGAAGTTTGAATGAACTGTATTTTTTCGGTTACGAGTATTTGCAGATTAGGTGGTGCTTCTCCTTTGTACTCTGCAAGTTTATATTCTTTTAGAGATTCGATTAAAACATATCCAAGGAACCATACAGATAGAGTATTTGCTAATCCAGAAATTGCAGTTAAAATGGGAATCGTACTCATAAAATCAGAATCTGCTAAAGTTGATATTGCATCAACTAATCCATCTGTGAAGGGTAGTCCATCTAAGGATTGTTGAATTGTTGAGCATAGAGTTGATAAGATATCGTGCAGATTTTGGATATTATTATAATCAATAGGTAAATTGCGGAGTATTAGTTCAAAGAAGCCGTCAAGTCCAACAATAGCAGAAATACTCATCAACTCTTCATTGGCGGCATTTGTGTATTTAAAGTCTTTACAGATGCTTTTTATCATTCTTGCCTGTAGAAATGGAACTGTCAGGGTTTGCGCGAACGGAACGGGAAAAAAGTGCAAACTTGCTTGCAGCGTAAATATTTTTCCACAGGCATCCCGACACCATCCAAATGCTTTCTCAGCCATAGCATTAACTGAATTTTGAGTAGCTTTATCAGCTATTTCATCTAATAGCTTCTCTGTTTGAAATTGGAGTTTGTCTAAGCCAAAAGGATTGATTTTTCCGTTATTTGATTCTTGTGATTCAGCCAAGATTGGAATTACAGAACGTATTTTTAGATTCTCTAAATTAGACTCTAGATGTCGAATAAAATTACTTTTTTCTTGGCTCAGAGATCTAGTAATAACCATAATAACAGGAATTTTTTTAGATAATTTTTCAATCCAGTCTATATCGATATCTGATTCTCGTGTGGTAAATGCGTTGATACAAAACCAAACTATATGGATTTGCTCTTTTGGTTCTTGTTTCTTTTTCGATTTAATTAATTGAAAAATATCTTTTTTGACTTGTCTGACCTGATTTTTTTCTCGTTCTAAGCCCGGAGTATCGTAAAGTCTGATCGGAATATTTAGTGGAGTGTAAGGTTTTTTGGGAATGACATCTGTTCTCCTCGTACTTAGACGAGTCTGGGTAATAGTCCGAATTAAGCTGGTTTTTCCCACTCCTGTGTTGCCAATGACCAGTACATTACATCGCTCAATCTGCTTGAGAGCTACTTGATGGGTCTTACCAAAATCCTGAAAGTGAATCACAGTCATTACATTCTACCTCTATAAAATTAGAGTATTGTGTTCTATTTTTTATTCTATCAATACTCCGGACAGTTTTTTAATAAACCTACAATGCTTACATTGCAACCACTCTAGCGATCGCTGATCTATTTAAAAGTCAGCATAATCGCTGACCTCAATTAAAAGAATACAATTCGCAAGGATTCTAGCCTACAGGAGATCGAAGCACCGGGTTTTTATTCAGAGTATTGATTTTATTAAGAATAGCATAAATAAAGTTATTAGACAATCACAAAAAAAAATCTGCCTTTCACCTCTGCCACAACCTGCCCAAAACTGCCCTCCCCTATCTGGTTATACTCCCACCCCGCAACCATCATAGAAATTGTGAGTTCGCACTATGGAAGACCCTCCGCGCAACTCGGAAGCATTTATTATCTCGAAATCAATGGCGGTGAATATCTTCTCGTCTGGTCGGTTTCTTGCTGTACATTCAAAGTGATGGTATCGTTACAGCTTACGAACTCTCTCTCTTTTTACTACGTTCGTCATGCTGCAATTCTGGAACTTATTTAATGCAAAATGCTTCGGATTAAAAGAGTCAGCTTTTGCCAGCTTGGGTGAAAATAAAGGATTCTTGGCAATTGCCGCGATCGCATTTTTTGGGCAAATCTTGATGGTACAATTTGGCGGTGATTTCTTCCGCACTGTTCCTCTTTCTTTAACAGATTGGACAACGATTATCGGTGGTACATCTATTGTTCTCTGGATTGGTGAAATTATGCGATCGCTGGCTCGAATGAAAGCAAAACGAGTGTTATAGGATATAATAGAAAGAGTGGGCAATGCCCGCCCTACTTTTTTAATGCTTAATCTATGTCGGCTAAAGATATCTTTCACGATGCAGTCAGAAATGCACTAGAAAAAGAAGGCTGGAGAATTACCCACGATCCCATGTTTATTAGTATTGGAGGGGTTCAAGTTTACATCGATCTCGGAGCAGATAAAATTGTAGAAGCTGAAAGAAATGGTGAAAAAATAGCCGTTGAAATCAAGAGCTTTGTAGGGACATCAGCGATTTCTGAATTTCATAAGGCTCTCGGACAATATATAACATATCGTTTTGCTTTAGAGGAACAAGAATCCGATCGCCCTTTATATTTAGCTGTTCCTCTAGGAAAATACAAAGAGTTCTTTGAATTACCTCTAATTCAAAAAATTATTCAAGGTTGTCAAGTCAATCTTATCGTTTACGATCCAGCTAAGGAGGAAATTATCCAATGGAAAAAATAGAAAGATATCGGGAATATATTCTCAAACTTCTCAGCGATCGCGCTCAGTTTGGCTCATCTTACGAAGAAATCGAAATTCAAACTATTTTTGATATAGAACGCGATCATTATCAATTAGTTCAGACAGGTTGGCGAAACCAAAGAAGATTTTATGGCTGTTTTCTCCATGTAGATATCAAAGATGGTAAAATTTGGGTTCAACATGATGGAACAGAAATTGCGATCGCCGATGAATTAGTATCTTTAGGTGTACCTAAAGAGGATATTGTTTTAGCATTTCACGATCCCTATATCAGGCAATTTACAGGTTTTGCCGTTGGATAAAGCCGATATAATAGTTCGCGATCTACCCATTGTTTGGAAAGAATACGATCGCATTTTTGCGCGTTTGTTATATCTAGACATTAAAAATAGTAAAATTTAGGTACGACAAGAGTTTACCCATCGCAAGTTTGCTAGGCTGAGAAAAGAACGCTCGATCTAGTCCGTTTCTTAGCTCCTAACGTCTCGTCTTGCATCCCTGCACTTTTACCCATCCTATGAGCTATTGCTTGAATCCAGAGTGTCAAAACCCCGAAAACGAACAAAATCTCGATTTTTGTCAGAGTTGTGGTGGGACAATTTTACTACACGATCGCTATCGAGGGATTAAACCCATCGGTTCCGGGAGTTTCGGAAAGACATTTCTGGCGATCGATGAAGATAAACCCTCGAAACCGTATTGCGTCATCAAACAATTTTTTCCCCAAGCACGAGATCCTGAAACCTTAAGCAAAGCCTCGGAATTATTTGCTCGAGAAGCACTACGCTTAGATGAGTTGGGTACTCATCCCCAAATTCCCAATTTATTCGCTTATTTTAGCCAAGAAGACCAACAATATCTCGTCCAAGAATTTATTGCAGGAGAAGATTTAAAAGCCGTTTTAAAAATAGAAGGAGCATTTAACGAAATACAAATTCGGAGCTTTCTTAATAGTTTACTCCCTGTCTTGAAATTTATTCATCAGCATAAAGTCATTCATCGAGATATTAAATTAGAAAACATTATTCGGCGCACAGATGGGGAATTAGTTTTAGTTGATTTTGGCGCAGCTACAGCCAATAATGCCACAGCATTAACCGGAACCGGTACTATCATTGGTACGATGGGTTATGCTCCCCCCGAACAAATTTTAGGTAGACCTATCTATGCAAGCGATATTTATAGTTTGGGGGTAACTTGTTTGTGTTTGTTAACGGGGATGAATCCTTTTGATATTTATGATGCTGAAGAGGAAATTTGGATTTGGCGCGATCGCACCCCTGCAACGGTAAGCGCTGAGTTAGGCTATATTCTCGATAAAATGGTCGAAAGTACCCGCAGACAGCGCTACAAGTCAGCAGATGAGATTTTACAAGACTTGAATCCTGTCCCAGACGATCCCACAATTCCCGTTAGTCCGCCCCAAGATACTTCCCTTGAAGTTCTTACAAAAACTACCTGGAAAAAATCTCAAGATTTAATCGGTCACGAGCATCACGTTTATTCTCTCGCTTTTAATCCGACGGGAAAAATGTTGGCGAGTGGTAGTCGAGATGGTACTATCAAATTATGGTCTCTATCAACGCGCAAACTCTTACAAACCCTGACCGGACACTCAACTTGGGTTAATACGGTGGCCTTCGATCGCACTGGACAGGTCTTGGCCAGTGGAAGCGGTGATAAAACCATAAAATTATGGTCG
>NZ_JAYGHV010000140.1:0-23478 GCF_034932145.1 Spirulina sp. 06S082
TTTATAAGATAAGATGAATTGGTCTCTAAACCCCGTTAATACTTTCCGAAAATAAAAAAGACCGCTAGTTTTTATTTAACTGGCGGTTTTCCCATTGCAGTCGAATTTTAAATAAGAGATTGTAAATGCTGAATTAATTGGGGGGCTTGTCGTACCCCCTCAATGCGATCGACGGGTTCGCCATTTTTGAAGAGAACAAGAGTGGGTAAGGCTTCTACCCGGTATTGGGAAGCAAGATGAGGGTATTTGTCGCTATCGATTTTAACCACTTGTACGCGATCGCCGATCTGTTGGCTAACTTCTTCGAGAATGGGAACCATAAGTTGACAAGGACCGCACCAAGTGGCATAAAAATCGACTAACACGGGCTTGGCGGTTTGGGCGAGTAATTCTTGAAAGCTGGAGAACTGTTTTTTGACGGCCATTATTGTCGCAAGAAGAAAGAGAAAGGATGAATAAGTTGATTTTAGGGCAAAAATCCGAGATTGTAGATTAGGCAAACCTTAAGAGAAGAGAGTCAAGTTATTTATGGAAGTCTTGCCAGAAAATTTACAAAACTTGAAAGAGAAAGTCGCGATCGTGACCGGGGCATCTCGAGGCATCGGCCGCGCGATCGCCTTGGCACTAGCCGCAGAAGGGGCAAAAGTCGCCGTAAATTATGCGCGATCGCGGCACTCCGCCGATGAAGTCGTAGCAGAAATTACCGCCGCCGGAGGAGAAGCGATCGCCCTACAAGGAGACGTTTCCCAACCCGACCAAGTGGAAAATCTGATCGGGGAAACTAAAAGTAAATTCGGGCGTATTGATGTTTTGGTGAATAATGCCGGAATTACCCGCGATACCCTATTATTGCGGATGAAACTAGAAGACTGGCAAGCCGTTATCGACCTCAACTTAACCGGAGTTTTTCTCTGCAGCAAAGCCGTCAGTAAATTAATGTTAAAACAGCGTAGCGGTCGCATTATTAATATTGCCTCAGTTGCCGGACAAATGGGCAACCCCGGTCAAGGGAACTACAGTGCGGCAAAAGCTGGCGTTATTGGCTTTACGAAAACCATTGCCAAAGAAATGGCCAGTCGCGGTGTCACCGTCAATGCCGTCGCCCCTGGATTTATTGAAACCGATATGACCAATGACCTCAAAGCTGACGAAATCCTCAAATATATCCCTCTCGGTCGTTACGGACAACCGGAAGAAATTGCGGGAATGGTAAGATTTCTCGCGGCAGATCCCGCCGCCGCTTATATTACCGGACAGGTTTTTAATGTCGATGGCGGCATGGTCATGGCTTAGGAATGGGCGATTAGGTTTCAGCAGCGATCGCCTTAACTTCTTCTAGAGATAAATTTAAGGCTTCGGCAATTTGTTCGGGATTTAATCTCATATTAGATAAGCGAGAAACAGCTTTTCGCTGCGATCGCCCTGCTTTTTCTGCTCGTTCTTCCCCAGTTAATAGCAAAATTCAGCATCTAATGGCGCGATCGCCTAATGCCCGCGATCGTTAGAGGTTAATTGTCGATATGCACCATCATTATCTTGCCCGATCGCATATTGTTCTTACTCCTCTCTTAGGAGTTGTCCGTGCTATTGCAAAATTGTACTGCGATCGCATATTGTTGGGAGTATTATCTAGAACAGAAATACCTTGTAGTAATTAATGCGACTTGAACTATTAAATTTGGCTATCAAAGTTTATGAATGGGTAATTCCCGCTTCGAGTGTTAACTTGAACCCGTTCTATCCTACAATACCCAAATAAACTTTAAGTTAAAGGAGCAAGGCAGACGATGCAGGTGGCGCAAAAGCCTCTGACCGTTCCCAAGGAATTTATACTAGCACCAGGAGGATTGAATCCTAATGTTTTCCTGTGTATGACGGCAGTAATTCTACTTACCACATCAAGTGGGGGTTACTTTCTCTGGAATTGGCCCCATTGGTTGAGTTTTTGGCTCAATGTTCTTGCCTTGCATCTATCGGGTTCGGTCATCCACGATGCTTCTCATAATTCCGCCCATGCAAACCGTATTATTAATTCTGCTTTAGGACATATTAGCGCTTTAATTCTGGGTTTTGCCTTTCCCGTCTTTACTCGCGTTCACCTCCAGCACCACGCCAACGTTAACGATCCCGAAAATGACCCCGACCATTTCGTGTCAACGGGAGGTCCATTGTGGCTCATTGCTCCCCGTTTCTTTTATCACGAAGTTTTCTTTTTTAAACGCCGTCTATGGCGAAAATACGAACTGCTAGAATGGTTTCTCAGTCGTTTGTGCGTTGCAGCTTTAATTGGGGTGGCAATTCACTATCATTTTTTCTCCTATATTGTTAACTACTGGTTCGTCCCTGCCCTAGTTGTGGGAATTACCTTGGGACTCTTTTTTGATTATTTCCCCCATCGTCCCTTTCGCGAACAAAGTCGCTGGAAAAATGCCCGAGTCTATGCCAGTCCTATTCTTAATCTAATGATTATGGGACAAAATTATCACCTCGTTCATCATCTTTGGCCGTCGATTCCCTGGTATAAATACCAACCTGCTTATCGTGCTACAAAACCTCTGTTAGAATCAAAAGGCAGTCCTCTCTCTTTGGGGATTTTTCAAGGACAAGATTTTTGGAGCTTTCTCTACGATTTTTTTGTCGGCATTCGTTTTCACCGGAAAAAGAAAGAATCTGAATAAATTCCCTTTTTGGTAGGTGGCGATCGCCAAATAAGTGCAAAAACCCGATCTCGTTTCGTCTCTCGTTTCGTCGTTCCTGAATATATTAATCAAGATGAATGCGAATAAGATTCCCAAAATTGTTTTATTTTATCCCTTGTTTATGGGTGGAGGAGCCGAAGCGGTCGGACTGTGGATATTAGAAGCACTCAAAGAAGATTACGATTTAACCCTATTTACCCTGACGGATATCGATCTTGACGAAATGAATTCCATGTATGGAACTCAGCTAACAAAAGATTGCCTAAAAATTCGAGTTGTTTTTGATGTTAAATTTCGCAAACTTATTCATTTTTTGATTGTCAACAATGAATTGGCGAAAATCTTATTCTTTCACATCTTTATCCGTGTCTTTAAAAAACATTGCTCTGAATACGATCTACCGATTTCAGGTTATAACGCTACTGACTTAGGAAAGAAAGGGATTCAATACATTCACTGGATAAAAGTTATTGAAGGCAATGCCCTCGCGCATAAAATTTCTGATTTTTCCCTCTCTTCCCTTAAAAATAATGTGTGTTTGGTTAATTCTCGGGTCGTAGGAGAAACTGTTAAAGACGTTTATGGTTGCGAATCAACAGTGGTTTATCCTCCGGTTGTTTTAGAGGTTCAAGATATCCCTTGGGAATCCAAAGAAAACGCTTTTATTTGTAGCGGCAGACTGGCGGAAGCGAAAGAACCTCACCGGGTTATTGAAATTTTAAAACAAGTGCGCGATCGCGGTTTTGAGATTAAACTTTACTTAACGGGAGGAGGAGGAGGAACTTATGCAGTCGGGTATCAACGTCGGCTATACAAGACAATTGCGGAAAATTCTGATTGGATTACACTCTATCAAAACTTACCCTATTCAGAATATGTCAAAGTTTTAACACGATGTAAATATGGCATTCACTATAAAATGGAACCCTTTGGTATTTCTATTGCCGAAATGGTGAAAGCAGGTGCAATTACCTTCGTGCGCCGTCAAGGGGGACAAGTTGAAATTGTCGGGTCAGAGAATGAGGAATTATTATTTAGCAATCCTAACGAAGCAGTCGAAAAAATTGTCAGTGTTTTAAGCGATCGCCCTCGCCAAGAATCTCTAGTCAAAATACTCCAACAAAGAAACTCTCTCTTCTCAACCACAAAATTTAAGGAAGAAATTCAACAAGCGATCGCCAATTATTTTGCGACCTCGATCTAGTTCAAGATATATATCAATAAATATTTGCTTATGTCTTCGCAAACTAAAATTTCCTTACTATCGCCGAACTTACATGGTGGAGCAGCAACCAGAGTTTATCTCCTTGCTAAAGTTTTGCAACAACTGGATTTTAGCGTCAAAGTTTTTGGTTGTCTGTTTGAAGAACAACTCTACCCTATTCCCCCCAAAAAACTTCCGCTTCAGTGGGTTAAAGGCTGTAACTATCCGCAATTTTTTCAGTCTGTCCAAGAGCTTATCCAGGCGATCGATGGAGATATTATTTATGCAGTTAAACCCAAACCCACCAGCTTTGGCATTGGTTTACTCAAACGTTTTCTCTCAAAACGTCCTCTTCTCTTAGATATTGATGATTGGGAATTAAGTTGGTTTGGGGGTGATGACTGGCAATATCAAGCTAATCCGAAAAAAGTCGC
The DNA here is from genome assembly GCF_034932145.1 of Spirulina sp. 06S082. Taxonomy (NCBI): domain Bacteria; kingdom Bacillati; phylum Cyanobacteriota; class Cyanophyceae; order Spirulinales; family Spirulinaceae; genus Spirulina; species Spirulina sp. 06S082. The sequence goes on from NZ_JAYGHV010000140.1 coordinate 4,338, forward strand.
TCGCGATATTCTCAAAAAAGACGGAGCATTGCGAGATCCCCAACATCCCCTTTATTTACGCTGGTGCGAACAACTCGTCGCCAAAGCCGATCTTGTTACCATTGATACAGAATTTTTGCGAAATCGCTATGGCGGTATTTATCTACCTAATGGCAAAGATACTCGTTTATTCGATCCAGAAAAATTTAATCCGGAAGAAAGTCGCGCAAAATATGGACTGTCTGAATACCGTGTTTTAATGTTTCCTGGCACCGCACGACCTCATAAAGGCATCGAAGACGTTATCGAGGCCTTGAACTTACTCGATCGCCCAGATTTGCGATTTGTCTTAGTCGGAGGAACCCCAATTGGCGATGGTTATCTAGAACAGTTATTGGAGAAAGGGAAACCGTGGCTGATTAAACTACCATCAATTCCCTTAGATGAAATGCCCGAAGTCGTTGCAGCCGCTCATATTGTTATTGTTCCCCAACGAGATACCCCCGTCGCCCGAGCGCAGTTTCCCATTAAACTTGGAGATGGCATGGCTATGGCCAAACCCGTCATCTCCACTCGTGTTGGCGATATTCCTGATATATTAGGGGAGACAGGGTTTCTGGCGGATCCCAGTTCCCCCGAGCAAATTGCCGCGCAGATCGAGACAATTTTTCAAAATTACGACGAAGCGATCGCCATTGGACGCAAGGCACGAGAAAGATGCGTGCAGTATTATAGTGTTGATGCTATGGCTGCTATTCTAAAAGAAGCGATCGCGAATCTTTCCGGATAAATCTAATGACTCCCAATCGATTCTTGTTCAAATTTGCCTTCCGGCATCCAGTTTTAGTAGTTTTAACCGTTCTTTCTGGATTTTCAAGTGCAATTTTTAACGGAGTCAGTACCGCTTTAATTGTTCCTCTCGTGTTGGGGTTTCTCGGTCAAGACGAGCAACTTTTAAAAAGGGGTCCGGCATTCTTGCAACATATATTTGCTTTTTTCGATCGCTTTCCGGGGGATTGGAAATATCTCGCCATGCTGGTTGTGGTTTTATTCGCTATTGTTTTAAAAAATCTCACGATCTATTTAACGAGTATTATTGCAAGTTATTTATCCCAATATTTAGTCAATGGAATGCGATTAGAGGGTCTAAAACTACTCTTAGAAGTAGACCTTGATTATTATAGTAAAACCAAAGTAGGCGATATTATTAATTTCTTAAATCAAGAAGTCGGAAAAACCGTAAATGCAATTAAATTTGCCCTTAAAATGCTGACTTCTGCCATCACTATTCTGGTCTTTTTATGGATTTTATTATTTTTATCTTGGCAGCTTACTGTAATTGCTACATTTCTTCTAGGATGTATTTCTTTGAGCAATCAATATCTGATCAAAAAAGCCAAGGCTTATGGGAAAGTTGTCTCGCAGAAATCCAGCGCATTTTCATGAAAACTATTAGAAATTCTTTCTGGCATCCGTTTAATCAAAACAGCAAGTATGGAGGACTCGGAATATCAAAAAATTGCCAGTTTTATCCAAGAACGAGAAGAAGCTGAATTTAAGTCCCAAGCTAATTATGCCATTATTAGCCCCATCAATGAAATCGCAGGAATTTTCGTTGTTTTAGCCATTGTTATTATCGGCCGCTACCTCTTTGCCGATCGCCTGCAATCGGTTTCCACGATTCTTTTGATTTATTTGGTTACTCTCTTTCGCCTGATTCCTATTGTCGGGCAGTTAAATGGCGATCGCAGTAGATTTGTCAATTTTGCTTACAGCGCTGCTATTGTTGCGGGTTTTTTGCGACGAGATAATAAACCGATTATGAAAAAAGGAGAGCGGCAATTTCAATCTCTCAAACAAGGCATTTGCTTTGAAAAAGTATCATTTGCTTATCCCGACCATGATGAATGGGTTTTGCAAGATATCGACTTATGGATACCCAAAGGATCGACCGTTGCTTTAGTAGGTTCTTCTGGGGCGGGAAAGTCAACCTTAGTCGATTTAATTCCCCGATACTACGATCCTAATGCAGGACGCATCACCATAGATGGCATCGATCTGCAAGATTTTCAGCTTCGCAGCCTGCGAAGATCGATGGGGGTTGTTAGTCAAGAAACCTTTTTATTTAATAATACAATTGCCTATAACATTGCTTATGGCAAAAACGAGATAACAGAAGCTGAGATTATTGATGCGGCAAAACGTGCCAATGCTTATGAATTTATTATGGAAATGCCCCAAGGATTCGAGACAGAAATCGGCGATCGCGGGGTCATGCTTTCTGGAGGACAGCGACAGCGCTTGGCCATTGCCCGCGCCCTCTTGCACGATCCAGAGATTTTGATTCTTGATGAGGCTACCAGTGCTTTAGATACAATTTCCGAGAGATTAGTACAAGAAGCCATCGACGAACTTTGCCGCGATCGCACCACCATCGCGATCGCTCACCGTCTTTCCACCGTGCGACAAGCTGATAAAATTGCCGTGATGGAAAAAGGAAGAATTGTAGAATTAGGCAACCACGAAGAATTACTCGCTCTCGACGGCCAGTATGCCAAACTATACGAAATGCAATTTGGCAAGAAAAAAGCCAGGAAGATCGCACTCCCAACCAATGCTGCCTTGATTCGAGCGTCCTTGCGCGCTTCTCACGAACTCAGAACGCGATTATCCTATCAAGTAAGAACGCGACTGAATGCTATGCTAGGGCTTCTGCAACTGGTGCTAGAGGACTTAGTTGATACTCCAGAAGAGCGAGAAGAGTTAATCGAAGAATCTTACGAATCCGCTTTGCAACTACTGAAAACCCTTTCCTTTTATGAAGAAAATGGCGCGAAATTATCCAAGCGAGATATTTGAATAATTTTGGAGTTATTTTGACTCAGGGGCATTAAAAATTACGAATTTTTCACCCGACCTTCAAAAACATCGACTATAAAGGGATAGACTGCCTTTAAAGGATGGATAGCAACCATGCAAAGCCAACAAAAACTGCCTGCAATTCTCGATCGCCATTGGCTGAACTTGGCGATCGCCATTTTACTACTCTTGCTTTACCTACCCCTCCTGTTTCACTGGGTTGATGGCTGGGTGAACAAGAGTATCAGCACCGAACACGAATATTTCAGTCATGGTTTAATCGGTATACCCTACGCGGCGGCGATCGCTTGGTCGAACCGCAAACGATGGCAACGTTTAAGCGATCGTTCCCATCCTGTTGGCGTAGCATTGCTGGTAATCGGAGCAATTTTTTATATTTCTGGGACGATAGAATTGGTTAACCTCTCGTTACCTATCGTCTTGGCGGGGATCTGCCTCTGGCTGAAAGGAGTTCCAGGGTTAAAGCTGAATGCTTTTTCCCTCGGTCTGATTTTCTTTGCGACTCCCAATAGTATTCCTTATCTGATTACCCCTTTTACGATACCGCTACAAGCCTTTATTGCGGGGACGGCGGGATTTATTCTCAATGCGATCAACGTCCCCGATATTGCCGTAGAAGGGATTTACATCACGGTTCAAGATAAATTGATTGAAGTCGCGCCCTATTGTGCGGGTTTGAAAATGTTGTTTACCAGTCTCTATGTTGGGGCAATGTTACTCCATTGGACAGGACTCTGGCGATCGCGCAAGAAAATTGTCTTTTTCGCCATTGGCGCGATCGTTATTAGTATCAGCGTGAATATTTTTCGCAATACTCTCTTGACCTATTTACACGGTATGGGCTTTCCCGGTTTATTTGAGTGGACTCATGCGGGGCTGGGTGGGGACTTGATTTCCCTCGGAATGTTAGCACTGGTCGTGGTCTGGCTCGATATTATCGAACGCTTTAACTCTTACTACAAAAAAGATAAGATTATTGGCATTCTCGACTATGGTGCAATTCTCGATCTACCCCAAGATTTATTGGCTTTAGTAACAGGAGGTTCCCGTCAAACCTCTAGGTCTCAACCACCGGAAGAGACGGCTAAAGAAACAGAAAGTATCTCCGAGTCAGAACCCGCAACGCCTTCAGCCCAAGAAAGACCAGAAACAGATGAGGTGGATCGGCGATCGGACAATTCCGATGAGTGATAACTTTCGATAATCCTCAATTATGAATTTTGCATGAATATGAATCCGCTTAAATCCGAGTCTCAACCCCGATCGCCGCGATTTTCTCTGAAAGGACGAGGCTCAAAAGCCAAATTAGGGATTGTCATTATTTTGGTTATCATTTTGGCCATCGCCGCCCTTCCCGCTTATTGGCAAGGGAATTGGTCTAATCTTTCTATTGCTGGGGTTAAACTCCCAGTATGGGAAATCAAAGCGCCGTGGCAAAAACCTTTTCCCGTGCAGAATCTCGATCGAATTCGCAAGGTTGGCGATCGCGGTCTCGAGGTTTCCGGCTGGGAAACCCTTGAGACGGGAAAACTAAAAATTGGCGGTCACGACTGGAGTGGACAAATTCTCCGCCAAAGCGATCGCCGAGATATCACTCTCTTTTTGTTTCCGCAAACCGATCCTAAGCTACATCCCGGTGTGGAATGGGTTGATATGGATGGCTTTTTTAAATGGAAGATTGATTCTCAGCGTCCCTTGAACTTTGCCGTTGAAACAGGGGAAATGAAAGCTAAAGTTCGCGCTAATTTGTCCCTGGCGAGGGAGAGTCGCCGTTCTCCCTTTGGCATTCCTCAAACCGTTGCGGTGGTTGAATGGTATTCTTGGGGGCAGGGGGGGCATTATTCCCACACCCATTGGTTTTGGCTCGACCAACGGGCGCAACTCAAAAAAAAGCGAATTCCTTGGATCGCTGTCACTCTGAGAATTCCGGTCGATCCCAAAAGTACGTTAGATATGGTGCAGTCCGATGTAGAAGCATTAGCGAAAAGCGTACAAGCGAGCTTAATGCAGAATGTTTTCTCGAGCCAAAATTAAACCAACAAAGCGCATGAGGGACCCAAAAAAAGTATTTTACCGCCAGTCTCCCTGGCCGATTTCTTCACTTTCTCTGTTTTGCAGTCTGGCGATCGCCTTATCTGGCAATGCTGGGGTTTTAATAACAGAGAGTTGGGGTCAATCTTTTCCCCCTAATACAGAAAATCCCGATAGTGCTACTGAGGAAATTAGAGAACAACCTTTCTTTCCCGAAGAGGCGATCGCCGATCCCCCGGCAACTTTCGATCCCGATAACTCCGTACCCCCTCGGGGATATATTCCCTCTCCTTTTGACGACCCTCCCTCTAATCAATTCAATAGCTATCTGTTGGGGATTAATGATGCGATCTCGATTTCGGTGCCTCGCTTTCCAGAATTTCAAACGGCTACGCGCATCGACCCCCAAGGCAATGTCAATATTCCGCTTTTAGGTGCAGTTGAAGTGAATGGGTTAACGGTGGAAGAGGCCAAGACCAAAATTAGTTTAGAATTGGGCGCTCGTCTCCTCAGAGAAGCTCCAGAAGTTTTTGTGAATTTAGAAAGTCCTCGCGAGACGGTTGTGACAGTCTTAGGCGCTGTGAGTAAGCCAGGATATTATGTTCTGCCTTTTGGTTCCGATCCTGTTGATGCAATTTTAACTGCTCAAGGTAGTCTTGAGCGAGCAGATTTAAGAGAGATTATTGTACGCCGCACTTTAGTAGATGGCACAATACTCGAACGGAAAGTAGATTTTTTGACCCCTTTAATTCAAGGACAACCGCAACCGGAGCTATTTTTGCAGGGAGGGGATGCTGTCATTGTTCCCGAACTTGAATTAGGAGAAGAGAAAGACTACGATAGTCTTTTAGCATCTCGTTCTAATATTGCTCAACCCTTTATTGTCGTTCGGGTGCTCAATTATCCCGGCCGGGGTATCGGTCAAATCCAATTACCGGGGGGTTCTACTTTTGTCGATGCGATCGCGCAACTCAATCCGGCTTCAGATACCTCCAATCTGCGTAAAATTGGCTTAGTTCGTTTCGATCCCGAACAAGGCCGAGCCGTGACGCAAATTTTAGACGGAAAAGCAGCCTTCTTGGGGGATTTAAGTCAAGATATCCCCCTCAAAAATCACGATGTCATTGTGGTCAATCGCAGTTTACTGGCTAAGTTGACGTATACCTTAAATGTTTTTACGCAACCTTTTCGCGATATCTTGGGTTTCTTGCTCTTTTTCGATCAATTGAGTGATAGTGCGAACAATTTGTTTAATCCTTCGGTAAACCAATAGGGGAACTAATTGAGCAAAACGCGCCGCGCATCCTACGATTCAGCCCGACACGAATTGCTAGTTAGCGGCGCAGGTTGTTTAGGTCTACTTAATTTTCATTCTTCCGGTTCATAAGTTGATTGCACATATAATTCTTTTAATTGTTTTTCGTCAACTGTTGCAGGTGCATCAGTGAGAGGCGATCGCGCTTGCTGGGTCTTGGGAAAAGCAATAACATCGCGAATAGATTCTTCCCCAGCTAACAACATGACTAGGCGATCTAAACCATAAGCAATGCCCCCATGAGGAGGGGTACCATATTCAAATGCCTCCAAGAGAAAACCAAACTTTTCGTTAGCTTCTTCCTTCGATAAGCCAATTGTTTCAAAAACCTTTTCTTGGGTTTCTTTTTGATAAATCCGCAGACTTCCGCCACCAATTTCCAAACCATTGTAAACCAGATCGTAAGCCTGCGCCCTTGCTGTTGTTAAATCCTCCAAATCTTCAGGATGGGGTGCAGTAAAGGGGTGATGAAGTGCTTCATAACGCTTCTCATCTCCATTCCATTCAAACATAGGAAACTCGGTAATCCAGAGTAAACTTAATTTATCGCGATCGATCAGTCCCATTTGCTCCCCAACAACTTGACGCAATCGGTCTAAAGACTTATTGACAATTTCCGTCTCTCCTGCTCCAAATAAGAGCAAATAGCCTTCTTTTGCGCCAGTTTTTGCCAATAATTCTCCTTTTTGTTCCTCGCTGAGATTGTCTTTAATTGCGCCAATCGTGTCGATTTTACCATCTTTTTTGACGCGAATATAAGCGATCCCTTTTGCCCCAGCAATAGTCGCCTCTGTAAACAAATCTCCACCGGGTTTAATGCGTACATTAGAGATTTTATCGCCGTCGGGAATAGGAAGCACTTTAATAATGCCGCCTTTTTTAACTGCACCAGAAAAAACTTTAAAACCGCTATCTTTTAAGAGTTGAGAAACTTCAACTAATTCTAAACCAAAACGGGTATCGGGGCGATCTGTCCCATATTTTGCCATTGCATCTTTATAGGTCAAACGAGGAAATGGACGGGGTAAATCGATGCCTTTAACAGTTTTAAAAATGTAACAGGTTAATGCTTCATTTAACCCGATGATTTCGTCTTCTGACATGAAACTCATTTCCATGTCTAATTGTGTAAATTCCGGCTGTCTGTCGGCGCGTAAATCTTCATCGCGAAAACAGCGTGCGATCTGATAATAGCGATCGCATCCCGCCACCATCAACATTTGCTTGAATAATTGCGGCGATTGAGGTAAAGCATACCATTGTCCAGGATTGACCCGCGAAGGAACGAGATAATCTCGCGCCCCTTCAGGAGTGGATTTTGTGAGAATTGGGGTTTCTACCTCAATAAAATGCTCTTCATCCTCCAAAAAGCGCCGCATTGCCTTAACCACTTGATGGCGTAAAATCAAATTGCGGGTCATGCGATCGCGTCGCAAGTCCAAATAACGATATTTCAAGCGCAATTCTTCTTTAACCGTCTCCGTGTCTACCGTAGAGACTTGAAACGGTAATTGTTTGCTAACCCGGTTGAGGAGTGTAATGCGATCGGCGAAAATTTCAATTTCTCCCGTAGCAATTTTAGGATTAACCGAGTCTTGGGGACGTTGGCGGACTTTTCCTGTGACTTCAATTACATATTCATTTCTCAAAGCATCCGCATCTTGATAGGATTCGGGAGTACGTTCGGGATCGCTAACAATTTGAATGGTTCCCGTGCGATCGCGCAAATCGATAAAAATAACCCCCCCGAGGTCCCGACGGCGATCGACCCAACCGCAAAGGGTGACAGTTTCGCCGATATGACTGGCTTGCAAGGAAGAACAATATTCAGTACGCATAGGACTTGGGGTTTAACAAAAAAAATAACGCGGTTATCTATAGTAACAGAACTTCACACTCTGCCCATTATCTTCTCTTGTGGTTCATCATAGATCGGGAATGCCGATCGTGGAGAGAAGATTAATGGGTTTATTTGACGCATTCCGCAAAAGTGGAAGCATCCAGAAACAAGTTACCCTCGGCCCCGCCGAAGGCTTTGCAGCTATTATGCTTTTGGTGGTTGCAGCAGATGGTTATCTTGCTGATGATGAAATTCGCTTGCTCAATGTTACTTTGGGGCGTATGAAGCTCTTTCGCAGCTATTCCGTTGATGTCATGCGCCGAATGTTTGATAACATTTCGGGTATTTTGCGCCGAGATGGTGCCGACGTGCTGTTTAATGCTGCTATTGAGACACTTCCCCACGATCTTTACGAGACAGCCTTTGCGATCGCCACGGACCTCGTTTTAGCGGATGGGGAAGTGTCGAAGGAAGAAGAAGAATTATTAGGTAGTTTATGTCGAGCCTTGAATTTACCGCAAGACCAAGTAAACAATATTATTCAAGTTATGGTCATTAAAAATAAAGGATAAAATATAGGCGAGTCTAAACTCGCCTTTTTATCAAGTAATGGAATCAATAAAAGGAGAAAATCATGGGATTATTCGATGAATTTCGCAATAGTGGCCAGGTTAATGTCGAACAAATTACCCTCGGTCCCGCCGACGCATTTGCAGCTATTATGCTATTAGTTGTTGCAGCCGATGGGTATTTAGCGGATGATGAAATTAGCTTGCTCAATGCAACTTTGGGACGTATGAGACTCTTTCGCAGCTATTCTGTGGATGTTATGCGCCGGATGTTTGATAAACTCGGGGGAACATTGCGAAGACAAGGAGGGGCGGTACTTTTTGAAGCAGCACTTGCGACTTTACCTCACGATCTTTACGATACAACTTTTGCGATCGCCACGGATTTAGTTCTGGCTGATGGACAAGTATCCAAGGAGGAGGAAGAATTATTAGGAAGTCTTTGTCGGGCGTTGAATTTACCTCAAGATCAAGTTAATAAAGTGATTGAGGTTATGACAATTAAAAATAAGGGATAAAAATCTCTTGTTCTTTCAAAAGGCGATCGCCTTTCCCGATCGCCCAAAGTCAAGAAGCATTGTTATACTCAAGCAGAGATGTTTTTAGAGAAAATTTGAATGTCTGTTTCCCTACCCGCAAAGATCGACGCAATATCCCTAGAAAAATTTTTAGCCTTACCGGAAACAAAACCTGCAAGGGAGTATATCAACGGAAATATTCATCAAAAACCTATGCCTAAAGGTAAACATAGCATACTGCAAGGTCGCCTTGGTGAAACAATTAATCAAATTGCAGCATCTCAAAAAATTGCTTATAGTTTTCCTGAATTGCGTTGTTCCTTTGGCGTGCGTTCTATTGTTCCTGATATTGTGGTTTTTGAGTGGAAAAATCTGCCTCTTGACGATCGCGCTGAAATGCAAGATGATGTCACTATCGCCCCGGATTGGACTATTGAGATTCTTTCCCCAGACCAAAGTACTGTTCGCGTTATCGATAATATTTTATACTGCCTAAAATATAACACTCAATTAGGTTGGTTGATTGACCCTAAAGACCGTTCTGTGTTGGTTTTCCATCCTGGAAAAGAACCCGAATTGCTAGAAGGCGAACAGATATTACCCGTCCTTGAAGTTCTGAAAAATTGGCAATTATCGGTTAATGAATTATTTAGTTGGTTGAGTTTTTCTAATGAATAATTCTCAAAAGATTATACGGCGATCGCCTGTATTTTCCTCAAGTCAAAAATGCGATCGCCAATGCTGATGATTCTTTTGATTATTCTCTGAATTATGCTTCTGGAGAACTCACAGTAACAACTGCTTCAACTTTAGCTTTTTGTGCTTCCGTATCTACCTCAGTAATTGCCCAGCGCAACGGTTCGCCGCGTTTCTCTAATTCAGCCTCAATTTCTTGCTTTAACTTAATTGGTGTTTCTTGTAGGTCGATTTCTGCGGTAATAAAATGCGTTGTCATTGTTGTTATCTCCATCTTAGAATTTGAGAGAATCAATTCTTAATTATACGCGAATGAGGCGATCGGGAAATAAATCTTAACTTTTCTTCTCCATTGCTTTTCTGGCGATCGCATATCCGTATTTGATGGGTAAGCGAATAAAGCGCAGAGGATAATATAAGCAAAAAAGAAAGCGAGGTAAGATAATTAACTCTAGATCGCGTTCGTTAATCGGAAGGAGTAAATTGAAGCTATAATAAAGTTTATTTTTAAGTCCCCGTTGTAATTGTAAAGGAAAATAAGCACGTTGGAGTAAAGTATATTCCTGTTCTGTATTATTAACCAGACGCTGATAAATTTGTGTGCTTAATTGTTTAACAGTGCGATCCTTTTCAATTTCTTCGATCATATTTTCTGGGATTGAACTATGCAAGAAAATTCGAGCTAATTCAAGTCCTAGCAATAATATTCTAGCACAATTAAATTGCCTCGCTCGTTGCCAAAGTTCTTGCCAATTGAGAGTCATTTCTTGCTGTAAAAGTTCTGCAATATCACAGACTCTCTGTAATTCAAACCAACCATCTTTAGCGCCATTTAAACATAAAACGAGCAATAAATCTTCAGCAGCCAGATCGAGCAATTCTGTTGTGCTAATCTTGGTCATTCTCCCACGCTGAAAAATATCATCAATGGGAATATTGCAGGCAAAATAAGGAGGATGAAAGCCCCAATGAATATCAATTTTTATTCCTGTTTCCGAATTAACTAAAGCATCTTCATAATTGGTTTGCAAGCGTAGTTTTTCTTGCGCTAAGTTCAAGCGATCGTAAGGATAATAGCCTTGTTCGATCAGAAGTTGCTTAACTTGGAAGAAGTCTTCTTTTTTAACTAATAAATCTACATCTCGTATGCGACGCAAGGCAATATTATTGTAAATTCTTGTTGCTAAAAGCGAACCTTTAAAAGGAATTATGCTAAGATTTTTATCTTGCAAATACTGACAAACTTTAACCAAAGTAGATGTGACCAAAAAATTATGACTGAGGTTGGCTTGGAAGGCTAAAGATAATTGCGATCGCATTGCTTCGGGTACACCTTCCCAGTTCAATTTGTTGAGAGTCCAATATAACAGAGGTGCAATATTATGATAATGTGCGCTATCCAATAACATTTGCCAATTTAAAGCAGGATTATGCAGCAATTGAGATATTTTTTCTTCTTGTTGAGATGTAATTTGAGTGGGACTACAATATAATAATAATTCGATTTCTGGAGTCATGAGTATTCAATTATTTTTCATTAATAAGCCTCTCCATTTTTACGGGTGAACTTCCAGCCTTTCTCTCCCATTTCTGCAAGCAAATCATCGTCAGGATAGATGACAGTATCTCCCGAGGTGCGATCGCCAATTTCCAGATAAATTGCATCGCGATCGCTGCGATTGATGAGAGCTTTTAAATACTTCCGGATAACTCGATCCGGAAGTTTCTGGAATATCTTGAGGATCGACAAACATTTGTTTTACAGTCCCAAAAAAGATTTAATATACCTGGAAAATTCTGGCGTTCTCAAATAACCGTAAGACTTATGATAACTCGGCCAGCCATTCGGTAAAATATAGTCATTTGCGATCGCATCATCAACCACTTGTATGCCTAAATCATTAGCTTCATAATCATCAGCTAAATGAGCATCGAGGGCAATAACATCGCGTTTATCGGCATAATTTACCCAACTTTCTGTTACAATGGAAGGGGTGCGAACTCGAGGATCGTAACCTCGTTCTTTGATGATTTTACCTTTAACATAGGGCAAACCCAAAGGCGCACCAATTGTAATCAGATGAGCAACTTTTAAATCGGGATCGCTTTGTCCCAAATCGCGCAAGGCATCATAGGCTATAATCGATCCCATTGAATGACCGATAACAGCAATTTTACGATCTTTCGCTTCTCGAATTGCCTGTTTTAATTCATTGAGAACTACAGTTCGCATCAGTTGCGGTTGATTTTGGCGGTTTTTAATCTTGCGATCGCTATCGTAGTAAAAATGCAAATCTCGCATTAAATTACTCAAAAGAGGATTGGAAAGAACATCTATTTCAAAACGCAATCGAAATGAATCAAGAGACTTACCGATAATTTCTAAAGGTTTCCGTTGTAGTTCATCGCGCCAACTCTCTTTATATTCCTTTAAAGAACCAGTTTTCGCTTCAATATAAGGTTCTTTATTATACAAAGAATCGAAGGAGAAATTCTCATCATCATGCAAGCGATATTTATGCAGTAAATCTGCCCAATAAATCATCCGATAGTCGAATGTTGGGGCAGAAACTTGACAATTTTTAACCAGTCCCTCGATAATGGACATTTTCCACCAAGCCTCAAGGGTTTCCTTAGAGGGTTTATTCGCCAGTCCGTGTATGCCAAAAATGAGAGGTTTCATCAGATATTCAATGATTAATAAGTTATTAGCTATCCGTCTGTTTTACGGTTATGCGACGAATTTCGGAATAAAATGCCATCTGGGTAAACTCTTGGCCATTATTGACCAATAATGTCCGCAAGCGCAAATTTTCGCTGGCAAACCAAAGACGTTCTTCTGTACAAATATTATTATCTTGGATCGTTAGCGTTAAAGCACTATCTGCACCAATGGCATAGACTCCTTGAGAACTAGCATTTTGTCCTTGTCCCGATCGCAATACTTTGCCAGTTTTCCCATCCTTTTCATCGGGTACGATCGCCCAAAAACTGGAGCCCACTTGTTTCGGTTTTCCCCAGTCAACAGAAGTATCCCAACTGGTTTTAATCCCAAAGGAAATTGTCGTAGCACTAATATTATATTGCTGACAAAGCCCTACAATCCCTGGATCGTCAACAAGAAGTTCTACTGTTAAATTTGATTTACTATTATCCGGTTCTTCCACCGCTACTTGATAGCGAGTGCGTTGAGAAAACCATTCACCTTCGGAATTCGTTAAAAAAGTTTTAATATCCATGCAAAACAAAGCCAAGAACTACAATGAAAATCTGATGCTTTCTTATTTTCTCACGCTTTCTGAATTTTTTGCCAATAAAAAGAGCGATCGCGCGATCGCCCCTCTTGTTCGGTTTTGGGATAATAATCTAGAACCAGAATCTAGGAAATTGAGAAGGCGATCGCCATAACGCTGCTTACCAATACTAAAGCGCCCATTCCCATAATGATATAATTCCGTTTTTCATTGTCTGTAGGGGGTTCTGCGATGTACATTTTGGGTTCTGCGGCGAAATTGTTCAGCCGTCCTCCTTCTTCTCTGGTATAAGGCATATTTTAAAATTCCTTTTTGATTTTAATCGTTTGTCTTTACAAGGGGTTTTACTCCACCTCTCAACATTATGTCATAGGTTGTTACATTTCGTTACAAATAAGGACGAATATTTTAACTATTGTTATGTTTATATAAGTTTAAGTTATATCCCAATGGCGATCGCGATCGGGGTTGGCCAAAATTTCAAACCCCGTCAGAGGCAGGGTAGAATGCGGACAGCAAAGTTGCAGCAAGAGGTGGTTCGCATGGATGCAGGCATTCCTTCCGACCCTATTTTAAGGTGGGGAAGTATTCTTGAGGAAATACACAAATCGAGAATTTTGTCAATCCCCGCACCGGAATCGTTACGATGACGATTGAAGTTGCAAAACTAATGGCTGTGGAACAAAACAGGTTTTAACTCGTTTTCTGATACAATGAAGAGCAACAGAAAAGTAACTTCACCGCTAATTTTTTAGCCAGGGGAGGTAGGAGTCTGTTGACGGGCTTAAAGAAGCAGTCGAGAGATGCTGAATTCTCTTCCATAGAACCAGCCAATCGACCAATACAAACGCGGTTTAAACCCGCTTTCGGTGGGTTAATCCCAAAATCCTCGTCTTTTGCAAGCGGGGAGATGTCAATAGGATAGCAACCCCTTGGCGATCGCAAAATCGAGCAACCCCAAATCCCAATCATAAGATTGTACTTGGATTGTTCTTAACCGCTATGCCGCACTCCTTCAGAAACGCTCGAGCCGACTATGTTTATTCTCAAAAGGCAGGATGTTGAAATTGTCAACATTCAGCACCCCAAGCAAGAAGATCGACAGATTCCCATTCTCAAATATCAAGATCAGACTTTTCGCCTGATTAGCATTTACGATGCCGCTCAATCTGAAGAAGCGAAAAACTTCTGGAAGGATCTGACAGATAATCAAGGGAAATTCTGCATTCTTTTGCAAGAGAGAAAACGCCACAGCGTCTGGGAACGCGCTCAAGTTGATATTTTGCAGGAAGAGGCCAAAACTGGAGAAAAGGCGATCGCTCCGGCTCCCTATATTCAAGCCAGCTTACTCCTCCTTCAAGCCGTTTACTTCGATCTCGAAGAACTTTTAGGAGGACGACAAGCCAAAGTTTTTCAAAAAGAAATGACCCACGCTTTAGCTAACCAGCATATCCCCCAGGCAGAAACGGAAGAAGCGATCGATCGCCTCATCGAAGTCGATCCCCTCCAAGACGATTTTGAGGTTCCATTATGGCAAGAACAGCACCTCACTCTCTTTCTCGAAGAACTCTATCGACTCGGTAAAAGTTTTTTTGGCAATGCTAACTTTGCTCGAGGCATTGAAGAGGTATTACAGGATATTGGCGAAAAAGATCGGCAAGAGTTTATCCGTTGGCTGGGACAATCTTCTCTCGGTCAAGAATGGCAAGTATAAAACACCAGCTACTTTCCCTCGTCACCAGTTAACCAAAAACTAACAAAAACCAACAAAAACCAACAAACAAGTATGAGTCCCAGAAAGTTAACGGAGTCTGATAAGAACGAGATCCTCGATCTGTATCGAATGCCTAAAGAAACCACCTCAACTTTGGCAGAACGATATAGTGTCAGTAGTTCTACTATCAGCCGGTTTTTAAAAAGTCGCCTCCCTGATAACGAGTATGAAGAACTCATCCAGCAAAAGCGATTGAGTCGCACTCCCAGTGGTGCCGCTCAAGTTTTAAATCAATACCAACAACAAAAAGATGAGCCAGAAGCTGACATTGCGACTCCTTCCCTCGTTAGTTTAAAAGGCGATCGCCCAACGAAGGCCGAGCCAAAAGAAAAGCCGGAAGAAGAACCAGAAACCAACTCTCCTGCAAGGCGATCGCGTCGTCGTCGCTCCTCAGCCAGCGAAACTGAACCGGAACTTAAAACTGAGCCTGAACTTAAACCCGAACCCGAACTTAAACCCGAACCCGAACCCGAACCTGAACTTGAAGAAACGCCAGCGCCGACGATCTCCAAGCCAATGCCAACTTTAAAACCAACTTTAAAGGTTAAAGGTAAGGATTCGCAAAAATATTTTGCACCAGAGGAAGACGACACGGATGAAGATGATACTGAAGATGATACCGATGTTGACGTTCATGCCCTCGAGGAAATGCTCGGAGAAGATTTAGCCGATCTTGATGAGGACCTTGATGAGGATGAAGACGATGAAGACGATGAGGACGATTGGGAAGAACAAGATAGTCTTCCTCATTTAAAATCTCGATTTTCCGATCTCAGTATCCTACCTCTCTCCGAGGCCGCTTTTCCCCGTAGCTGTTACCTCGTTATCGATCGCGCAGCCGAATTAATTACTCGACCCCTCGAAGAATTTAGCGATCTCGGAGATATTCCCCCAGAAGAATTCCAGCAGGAGACTCTCCCAGTTTTTGACAATCACAAAATTGCCCGCCGTTTTTCCAAACGTTCCCAGCGCGTAATTAAAGTACCTGACTCACAATTATTCCAAAAAACAAGCCCACATTTACAAGCGAAAGGGATTACTCGGTTGTTGCTGGATGGCCAAGTTTATTCTCTGGTTAGAGATTAAAGCGACAGGAGTAATTCTGCAATCCGAATTATGACCATGATTGTTAAAGGTTGCGAACTTTGTTGAGGTGCTACTCTTAATTTTTTAAACTTTTCTTAACAATTTAGCTATATTTGGCCAATATGGCGATCTCTACCCCTTAAAATGGGAAGAATAAAGATAGAGCGATCGCGGAAAATCTATTTCCCGAGCAATCGAGAGAAGAATTGCGATCGCCTTCTTGAGGAATTCGATAACTTTTAAAGTTGTTTTTTATAGCAATTTTACCTAAATGCTTCGAGTTCGATAATGCTTTCGAGCAGCCATAATCCCTTATTTGAATTGAGAAGTATGAAAGTTCATCACCTACTTCAACGCTACGAACAAGGAGAGAGAGACTTTTCGGGGATCGATCTCAGTGGAGTAGACTTACAAGGCATCACACTCATTGGCGTTAATTTAAAAAATGCCAATCTTACAGGAGCTAATTTGAGTCGTGCCTTTTTAACAAAATCTGATTTAAGCGAAGCTATCTTAAGTTGGACTAATCTGAATTTTGCTAAACTCAGTGGCTGTAAATTTATAGAAGCAGATTTAACCAAAGCTAACTTAAACGGGGCTTTTATGGTTGATGCCAAGCTCCCTCGAGCAAGAATGAGTGGAGCAGATTTATCTTACGCCAATTTGCGGCGATCTAATTTATGGGGAGGCAATCTTTGTGGAGCAACCCTACAAAAAGTCAATTTGCGACAAGCCAATTTAAGCGGTGCTAACCTCAATTGGGCTAATTTGTATGAGGCTCGACTGACTGGTGCTAAATTGTACGGTGCTTCGTTTAATGGTGTGAATTTGAGTCAAACTTTCCTAAAAGATGTCGATCTTGCCGGTGTTGATTTAGAAGGAGTTGATTTTAGTGGTGCGAGACTGGGTGGCTCAAATTTGGAAGGTGCAAATTTGATTGGTGCAAATTTCCAAGGAGCGCATTTACAAAACGTTAATTTTCAAGGTGCAAATCTTACTCGAGCCGATTTTACAGAGGCGTTATTAGATCAAACAAATTTAACGGGAGCAATGTTGCAACAGGTTGATTTAGAGCAAGTCAGAAGGAAGCCCCGAAAGATAAAATCGGTAGGAATGGAAACAAAATTAAGACAGAATAATCACTCTTTTTCTTTTAGCGATCGCTGGCTTGGAGTTGGATAATTTTAATGACTAATTCATTAGCTATTATTAGTTAATTATCAGTTAATTAGCAAGGGGGGATTTGGACTCAATGCAATATGGGCTTGTTTTCGTGACAATAGGGACAGAGGAGGAAGCAAAGGCGATCGCCTCAACTCTGGTGGAAATGAAATTAGCGGCTTGTGTTAGTATTGCACCGACTCAATCGGTTTACAGATGGCAAGGCCAGATAGATGGCGATCGCGAGTGGCAATTAACCATTAAAACCGATCTCGCTTTATTCTCCCGTCTAGAAGCTAAAATTCAAGAACTTCACTCTTACGAAGTTCCCGAAATTATTGCGATTGCCATTGTTGCTGGCTCTCCGTCTTATCTGAATTGGATGGACGAATCAATGCAAAATAATTAATTACCTAAGAAAGATGAGAAAATAATGAAGGGTGCAGAAATTGCACCCCAAAGAAACTCATTATTTTTCGCGATCGAAGCCATATTTATCTCGCACCTGAGAATTAAAAAACTGACCTAAAGAAGGTGTTGCTTTCATCTCTGTATAAATTTCCTCTGGTACATCATTATATTTGTAGATACTGCCGTTACCAAACTCAACTTTCAGGATTTTTTTTTCCGAGTCGTAATCAAAAGATTGAATAACCGCGCTGGTATTTTTAAGCAGAGGAAAGGCAATAACATCGCGAATGCTGGGAGAATCTGTGAGTAACATGACCAGGCGATCGATGCCAATTCCTAAGCCTCCAGTCGGAGGCATTCCGTACTCTAAAGCCGCTAAGAAATCTTCATCAACTCCTTGGGCTTCTAAATCTCCTGCTGCTTTTTTGGCCGCTTGAATTTCTAAGCGTTCTCGTTGATCGATAGGATCGTTTAACTCTGAGAAACTATTTGCTGTTTCCCGTCCAACAATAAACAATTCAAATCGTTCCACTAATCCTGGCTTAGTACGATGAGGCTTACTGAGAGGAGAAATTTCTTTAGGATAATCCAACACAAATGTTGGCTGAATTAGGGTTTCTTCCACTCTCTGTTCAAAGCATTCATTGAGTAATTGTCCAATCGTCTTACAATTATCTGGAATCTCAATACCTGCTTCTTTTGCGGCGGCTTCTGCATCAGTAAAAGATTGAAAATTCGCAAAATCTAATCCCGTTGCATCAAGAACTAATTGAGTCATTGTCACCCGTCGCCAAGGTGGATTCAAGTCAATTTCAGTATTTTGATAAGATACTTTTAACGTATCAAAAACTTCACGAGCTGCAGCAACAATGATATTTTCAGTCAATACCATGATATCATTATAATCTGCATAGGCTTGATAGAGTTCAAGTCCAGTAAATTCGGGATTATGCCGGGTAGAAATGCCCTCATTCCGGAAAATGCGACCAATTTCAAAGACTTTTTCAAAACCCCCAACAACTAATCGTTTCAGGTGTAATTCAGTAGCAATTCGCAGATATAATTCCATCTGCAAAGTATTATGATAGGTAATAAAAGGACGAGCATCCGCACCACCCGCTTCTCCTAACAGAGTTGGTGTTTCAAATTCGATAAATCCTTGTTCGTCTAAATAACGACGAATAGCGGCAGTTATTTTAGCACGACGGCGAAAAGTTTCTCGTACAGGAGGATTAACAATTAAGTCTACATAACGCTGGCGATAGCGCTTTTCTGTATCGGTTAAACCGTGCCATTTATCAGGTAAAGGAAGGAGAGATTTGGTCAGCATCTCAAATTCGTTGACCTTAACAGAAAGCTCCCCCTTTTCCGTGCGTTTAATTGTTCCTTTTGCGCCGATAATATCGCCAACATCAGTTAATTTTTTGAGAATATTAAAGGCATTAGGCAGATCGCTCATTTTTGCTTGGATCTGCTTTTTATCCAAATAAAGTTGAATCGTTCCGCTTTCATCTTGCAAGTTGAAAAATGCTAATTTTCCAAAGACGCGACGTGCAATAATTCTTCCTGCAATAGAAACAGTAATATCTACTTCTTCTCCCGCAGCTAAATCAGCATAAGTTTCTTG
>NZ_JAYGHV010000141.1:0-22940 GCF_034932145.1 Spirulina sp. 06S082
CCACAGCTATTTTTTAGCCAAGGGATGTAGGAGTCTGTTGACAGACTTGGAGAAAGCGCGGTTTTAACAAGGTGCTGTGGGCGGAACTATTTCCGCCCTTTAAAAGCGCCGCCCGCTTTCGGTGGATCAACCACAGAATCCCCGTCTTTTTAAAGCGGGGAGATGTCAAATCAAGAGATCCAAGCTAAGTAAAGGAGACTCTCGCTCCATGCCATCCCAAATGGGGTTGCAGAGCATTCTTTAATTCGTTATATCGGCTCATGGGGTTTCTGACAGAGATGCTCAATTCTGATGAAACCCCATTCTGCCCTTCTTTTCAAGTCTTTTGTCCTGTACTGAGTAATACTGAGTAAAAAAGTAGCTTTCTCAACTCAAAGAAAAATCATGGTTGATTCTAACTCCTACATTTTGGGCATTAATTGCGTCTATCACGAATCATCAGCCTGTTTGCTCAAAGATGGTCAAATTATTGCCGCAGTTGAAGAAGAGCGGTTTACTCGAGTCAAACACGCAAAGCTTGCCAGTGTTGACAATCCAGATGTATTGCCGGTTAATGCTATCTCATTTTGCTTAAAGGAGGCTGATATAACATGGAATGACATTAATTTCATTGGCTATTCCTTCGAGCCGAAAAAATGGGCTACACAACTGGATAAATCAGCCACGATACCAGGAGAGAGAAAAGAAGGATGGGGAACCATTGAAGGAGAAGAAATCTTCGAGCGCAAACTCAAAGACATTCCCTACAAATTGTGCCAGTTAGATCAGGAAGATATTACAGATAAGTTTTTGTGGCTTCCTCACCATTTATGTCACGCAGGAAGTGCTTATTTTGTTTCTCCTTATTCAGAAGCTGCTGTTTTAGTGGTGGATGGTATCGGTGAAGTAGAATCAACGACACTCTACCGAGGAAAAGACAATATTCTCTCGGAGATCGAAGCGATCGCTTGCTATCCAGATAGTCTCGGCACTCTCTGGGAAACCATATCTGTCCTAATGGGTTTTAGCAAATATGATGCAACTAAAGTTATGGGATTAGCTGCCTATGGCAAAGAAGATCAAGAATATTTAGAAATGTTCAAAACATTTGTTAAGGTTCAAGGGCCAATATTTACAATCGATCCGGAAGTTTTACAAGATAATGACTTTACCGACGATTGCAGCGAATTGGAAAATCTCTTCGGTTTACAGAAGCGAAAACTCAATGAGAAACTCGAACAAAAACACGCAGATATTGCTTTAGCGTTACAAAATCTAACGGACACAATTCTCTTAAATATTGCCAACTATCTCTACGATCGCGTCCAGAGTCCCAATCTTTGTCTGGCAGGTGGTGTTGCTTTAAATTGTGTTTCCAACCAGATATTACAAGAGAAAAGTCCTTTTAAAAATCTCTATATTCAACCGGCTGCCCACGATGCAGGAACGGCAATTGGAGCAGCTTATTGTATTTGGAATCAAACTTTAAGGAAACCGCGATCGTACATAATGAAAACCCCCTATTTGGGTCCGGACTATTCTTCAGAAGAAATTCAAACTGTTCTCGATCGCAATCAGCTTCAATATTCCCAAGTTGACAATATAGAAGAGATGACTGCTACATTAATCTCTGAAGGCAATGTAATCGGTTGGTTTCAAGGAAAGATGGAAATTGGTCCTCGTGCCTTGGGAAATCGGAGTTTAGTGGCAGATCCAAGAAATCCGAATATGAGGGAAATAATGAATCAAAAGGTGAAGCATCGGGAAGATTTTCGACCTTTTGCCCCTTCTGTATTGGAGGAATATGCTCAGGATTGGTTTAAACTTCCGGGAGATTCTTTAGCTCTAGGTTTCATGTTATTTGCTTGTGATGCTCTAGAAGACAAACAAAGTTTAATTCCTGCTATCCTGCACGTGGATGGAACGAGCCGAGTTCAAGTAGTGAATCAACAACTCAATCCCAAATATCACCGATTAATCCAAGCATTTTATCAAATAACGGGCGTTCCTTTAGTTTTAAATACTTCGTTTAATGACACGGAACCTATTGTTTGTAGCCCAGAAGATGCAGTTAAGACTTTTCTCAAAACTAAGATTGATTATCTCGCAATTGGCGATTTTTTAGTTAGGAAGTAATTCTAAATTTGCTGAAGCCTAGATTTGACGGCAATCGCGAGAACCTGCGATCGGTAATTACCTCCAATTTAACTCAAGTTAAATTGGAAGTAATTATATTTTTGTTCAGTTAACTTAAACAAGGTTTAAGTTGATATTCAGGGACAGGAATTTCCCAATATTGTTCGTAGATCTTTTGAGAAGATTTAACCTCAATATTCTTTAAACCCTTTTCGTAGTGAATGACGCAAAGGTGAATATGAGTGATACTATCCTCTTTTGCCTTTTGCCGTAAACCATCGATCTGTTCTATCGTGCCTATCTTCAAGTTAGCGAGATCGTCCATAACCTCATCAAAAGTCAGAACATAAGGATTAAGCAAAACGGTGGTTGTGCCGGACAAATACTTTTGAATCAAATCTAACAAAAGAGTAGGTTTTTCTTGGTTTCCCGGTGCAGCAGTGACAATTTGGGCATGACCATCTTCTTTTAAATATTCATCCAAACGAGCAAAAATTTTGTCGAGAAAGTCGAGTCCATAAGGTCCAGCAGCTGAGTGATAGAAGTAATCCATCCCAGGGGGGGTCGGCTCAAAAGGAGGATTCGAGATAATATAATCAAACTGTCGTTCTTGTACTGGTTGCCAAATCTTTTCTTGACCGTCGAGAACTGTAATTTTATCTTCCACTCCATTGAGGATAAAATTAAAGCCGGCAAAGTTTTTGGCCCTAGGGTTAATCTCCAGTGCTGTTACGCTTTTAGCTCCCTTAGAAACAGCAGCAATTGACAAGACTCCCGATCCCAAACCAATCTCCAATACCTCAGCATTTTGCATTTTATCCTGCCTGAGTTCATCAAGAAAAAATTGCTGTTCGGCAAAAATGGGGAAGACTTGATCGAGTGCTTGATAATCCAATCGATCGGTCAATATGAGAAAATTGTCGATGAGATTGAGACGTTTATCCTCTAGGGCAGATTGAAGAAGTTTAAGGGCATCCATCGCGATCGCAAGTCTAAGTAAATTGGCTAACAAGGTTTTAATCAATAGTATCAGGTTCTTTGATAAGAAGCAGTAATCGCTGATAAAAACGGATGCCAAGAAAAATAGTGGCCATTGTCCATCCTAATGTGAGTCCCCACCAAAAACCATAGATTCCTCTTCCCAGGATAAACCCAAGGATATAGGCACTAACTGCACCAATTACCCAGTAGGACAACAGATTAATAAACATGGGAATGCGCGTATCTTTTAAACCCAATAAAATTCCATTGGCGATTAAATTAAGACTGAAAACGAATTGAAAAACCGCAGTCACGGGTAAGAGCAAACGAGCGATCGCCACGGTTTCGAGATTGGCTGGATCGTTCAAATCTAAATAAATCCAGATGAAGCGATCGGGAAAGAATCCCAATCCTAAACTGGCTAAACCTGAAACCAAGATGGCGATCGCTACCCCAATTCCCACAACGCGAGGAATATTGTCCCACTTTTTTTCTCCGGAACTTTGGCTCACTCGTATGGTTAAAGCATAGCTCAGTCCAACGGGGATGAGGAATAAGATTTCATTAGTCTGAAAGGCAATTTCATTCGCTGAAAGGGTTGCTGCACCTAAATATCCCATTAATAATGTCGTCACTGTGGGCAATCCTAAATCGGCTGCATTTTGTAAAGATACAGGCCAACCGATTTGTAGGATTTCCCCGAATAACTGGCGATCGAAGTGCAGAATCTCACTAAAAATTCGGTAGTCTCGCAGTTGATATCTAATGATGGCGATCGCCGCGATCGCCATCAACCAAAACACGATGGTACTGGCCCAACCCACTCCGGCAATTCCCAGGGGAGGTAAACCCCAACTACCAAAAATCAGTCCATAATCGGCAATTCCATTCACAATTGCACCACAGAACATAATTGTCGTCACGATCTTGGGTGTATTAAGAGCGCTTGCCACTTGTTCCATAATGTAGAGACTCAAGATCGCCGGAATGCTCCAGACAATAGCGTGAAAATAGATTTGTGCCAAAGCAACAATTGCTGCTTTTTGACCGATCCAGAGAAGCAGAGTAGGAGCGTACCACAACAGGAGCATAATGGGCAAACAGAGAAATCCCGCCAGCCAAAACCCTTGGGCAACAATGCGAGGAATTTTCTCAACATCCTTAGCGCCAAAAGCCTCTGCTACAAAGACATTGAGCGATCGTATCAGCCCGTAACAAGTAAATGTCAAAGTATAAAACGAAATCGCACCTAAAGCACCAGCCGCCAGAATTTGACTACCCAGCATCCCCATCATGATGGTATCGACGGTGCTAATGCTGGCCTGAATCAGTTGACTGGCTGAAAGAGGTATCGCTAAATTCAAAAGAAGGCGCAGTTCAGAAAATAGTTTAGATTGCCACAAATCTGATGGCAAAAAAGTGTTTTGCATGAGAAATATTGAAAAATCCTGATTTGACATACTCTCACCGCTAAACGCTTGAGCGTTCTAGCGGTCAGACCCCGCGTCGCCGAAAGGCGCAAGCGGTCAGACCCCGCGTCGGCGTAAGACGCAAGGAAAATATCGTTGGGATGCTTAGTTTAGAAACAATGGGTTATTATTCTGAAAAACCGGGCAGTCAAGAATATCCCCTCGATTTATTAAATTTAGTTTATCCCATTGGTGTAATCTCGTTGGAATGGGTAGGTCCTATCGATTCGATCGCATTTCGTTAAATTTTTCCTGCCAAGATCGGCGTATTCTGAAAAGAGAAGACTGTACGCCAATCAAAAGCAAACACCTGTTTAGAACGACACAATTGGGAGGTAACTTTAAAGATGATCAAAAAAATATTATTGGCAGATTCCGGAACGGGGAATTCTCAGGAAATATTGCTATCTTTGCGCGATTTACCCGCTATTCAGGGAATACCTACTACTGTTCTGCACGTTGTCCCATCCCAAGTTGCCAAAGAAACGATGGAAAGCAAAATGGCAGAAGGGGATGATATTCTCGCCAAGGCAGTACAAGCCTTACAAACTGAGGCTAACCCGGTTACAACCTTGAAACGCCAAGGAGAACCGAAAGATACAGTCTGTCAAGTTGCGGAAGAAATTGACGCTGACCTAATTATTATGGGATCGCGGGGACTCAAGCGCCTCGAATCGATTTTGGAAAATTCTGTCAGTCAGTATGTTTTTCAATTGGCAAAGCGTCCCATGCTTTTAGTTCGGGATGATATTTACGTCAAAAAGATCAAACGGGTTATGATTGCTCTGGACAAATCGCAATCCTCTAAGTTTAGTTTAGAGCTTGCCCTCTTTTTACTCCGTAATGCCAAAAATGTTGAGTTAATTTTAGCACGGGTTAACCCCGATTTAGACCCTAAATTACTCCCTCTCTCTAAAAAAGAAGTTGAGGAGAATCCAGTTATTTCCGCCGCCATACCCATAGTAAAACGCATGGGTATTCCTTACCGTTGTGCTGTAACGGGAGGTAAACCTGGACAGTCACTGTGTCAGCTTGTTGATGAATACAATGCTGATTTGCTGATTTTAGGTTCTCCCGATCGCCGTCCCTCGGTGGCTAAAGCGCTTCCCGATTTAGATCGTCTCTTGGGAACATCTCTCTCGGATTATGTGCGGGTTAATGCCAATTGTCCGGTACTTTTAGCACGAAACACGGAAAGCTGAGTTTTATAGTTGATAGTTGATAGTTGATAGTTGATAGTGAAGAAGAAGAGGGACAGGGTGATTTTTTGCTCTTCTGTAGGTTCTTTGTTATTGACATTTCTCTATTACTCTGTTCAATGAAATAAAGGATGAGATTAGAGTATATTCTAATCTCATCCTTTGTTTTTTAATCGGTTTTTCAAAAGTAGATCAAACAAAATTCTGGACAGGAAACTTGATTAACTATTACCCTTCTGACTTGCAGTTTGAATGTACAAAATCAGAAGAAAAACGGAAGGCACTAATACAAATAGAATAGTTGCCACAAATCCTAATTCATTAACTTGCATTTTACTTACGCTCCCTAAGCGCTCTGAAAATCAATATTCTTCAGGATATCATTACAATTATCAATTATCAATGCTACTGCTTGAGTCGGGTCAATTCGGATGGGGATTGCCGCGATCGCCTTGGGTTAAAAAAGGGGAGAAATAAGCTATACTCCTTTCTCCCCCATACTTTTTCTTTCCTATCTCACGATTTTATTGGGAGAGATAGGGGTCTTGAACAGTTCTCCCGCGCAGTCCCCATCTAAAATCTTAATTTAGATGGGGTTAGCGGGAGAAATCATTTGGTGTTAGACTCAGTTCTGGGAGTGTAGGGTACGGTAAAAGCCTTTTAGCTGGAGACACGACCCCGATCTCCTCAGAGTTTAAAACTCTGCTATCTCCCTCAACAGGCTCGAGACTAACGGTTGATTCAAGTTTATCAGCTGACCAACAAGAATGGTTTTGCTTAGTCTTTCTGGAGTGTTCTCTAGCTAAAGTTCTAAGGACACGCTGAGAACGCCAGCTTTTCCGGGAGCGTCAGAAAAAAAGTTAAGAGGTTATTCTGGCGAAAGAATCCCCCACCATAATCTCTGATTTGGTTGGGGAGCATTCAATCAGTCAAGCGGGTTCCAAGTCATAACCCGGTTTGCCGATCGCTGGTGGCTGTACCGATTCGGGGGCGGCTAGGGTGACGATTTTCTCCATTAACCAAGGGATAGTCCCACTGGCGATCGCAGAGACTTTACTTTGCCAATCCACAAAGATTTCATTCTCGTCTTTATTTAAGCCGGCAATTAACGCCTTGGCAACTCGTTCCGGGGTTGTGGGGGCAACCCATTTGAACAATTCCGTATGTCGCACCATATCGGTATCCGTGAGGGAAGGAAGCAAGGACACCACCCGCACGTTTTTGGCAGCTAATTCCGATCGCAATGCCTGGGTAAATCCGACGATGGCAAATTTAGTCGCGGAGTAGGTGGCAAAGGTGGGAGCGGCAATTTTGCCCATGAGACTAGAAACGTTAACGATGGTTCCTTCTCGTTTGGCAGCCATACGCCGCGCAATCAGCCGCGTGACGGTGTACATTCCCAACAAGTTAACCTGGAGTTCTTTTTCCGCTTGGTGGGGTTGAGAACTTAAAAAGGAGGTTTGATGGGCAACTCCGGCATTATTGACGAGGAGGTGAATCGGTCCGAAGTCCCGCCAGGCTTTGGCCATGGCGATACTGACTTCGGAGGTGTTGGTTAAATCGACGGAAATAGGTACGACTTCGATGTTTGGGTTGATTTCTTGGACTTCTAATGCAACGGTATTGAGGCGATCGCGATTGCGGGCAACGAGGAGTAAGCGCCCGATTCCTTGGCGTGCAAATTCCAACGCGATGGCTTTGCCAATGCCCCGCGATGCTCCTGTAATTAGCGCTGTTTTGCTTTGTATCAACGACGATTTGATAGGTTGATGGGATGGGTGTTTGGGTTTGAGGGTGTGTTTTTGCAGAGTTTTCATAGTTTTCTCCCTCTACTTGTTGTCTGGTTTCACTCTAATGGTTATTACATTTTGTAAAGATGACTTGACACAGGTTCCAATATGATCTCTGTCACACCAACTGGGAAATTTTCCAGTTCGGATTTTGTTCAACTTGGGAAATGGCGATCGCACTTTTGTAACTGGCGATTAAGTTTGTACGGAAAATTCTTCAGGATCGATGTCCCAATTTACCCATGTAATTGCTTCTCTAGCAGAGTTTATATTGGGAGGGACGCGCAAAGCATGAATATGTCCGGTACTGGGACAGATCATTTTTAGTAAGTAAATGGGTTCTTCTGTGAATTCTTCGCCGTCCCATTCTTCTTCATTAAGAGGTTTTTCCTCTAATTTTATATCAATTTCTAAATCGATTTTTAAGAGGCTGTATTCTTGCCAAGTGTCTATTTCTACCGCTTGCAATTCTTGACAGATTTTAGCATAGCCGATGCCTTGAATGAGGGCGCGGCGAAGTTCGGCATTTTCTTCGGATAGTATCCATTGCGATCGCCATTGAGAGGGAGAAAGTTTGCCGTATTTTTCAGGAAGTATTACGCCATGATAAGCATAGATGCTAAATCCATCAGCAAATTGAATGGCGGGTTTTCCTTCTGCGTGAAGGCGATCTTCTGAGTCAAAGGAAAGAATTCTAGGGCGATCGCATACTAAACAAATATCTTTAAAAGGAAATATCCAGCTACTACATTCTATAGCTAAATCTTGATAAAGTTTCCATGCTTTTGACTCATGTACACAGTTTAAAACAGAAATACAAAACTCTAAATATCCTCCTTGAGCCAACGATTCTATCAATATAGACATGATTTCACTGATAATTTCCCGATATGGAATAGAATCAAATTCGTCCCATACATTTTCATGAAGAAACTCTATTCTGTTCTCTATGATAAAGCATTTTTCTTTGATGATAAAGCATTTTTCTTGGTCGAAAATTGTTGCTCCCTTGAAATCGTTTAACTGACAATCTATTTGGTTAATAAGATTGCTAAATATCTCCTCTTCTGAAAAAGGAATTATTGAGCTAGGATTCATAGATTCAAGGTTTTTTACAATCTCTTTAGGACTTTTACAAAAAATAAATTTAGGTTTTTGTAGATCGAGCCAAACATAAATATTTTCAATCGCATCAATGGCTCTATCGAATTCTATTGGAGTTGTCGAAAAAGCCAGGTCAGACCATTTTTTATAATAGTTTTTAATCATATCTATTTGTTCTGATTTAATTTCCTCAATCAGAAAGCCTGTTGAAGCAGCAAGTATTGTTTTATATGATGGATCGTTTTCATCAAGAAACCATTCAAGTCTCTGTTTATTAGAAGTGATTTTAAAATTACTATATTTTTCTGGTAGTATTCGACCTTGATAAGCATAAATTGCATAATTATCGGCAAATTCAATTGCAGGTTTTCCATTCGCAGAAAGCTCTCCATCGCGATCAAAATTTAATTCTCTGGGGCGATCGCAGATAATACAAAAATCCTCAAAAGCGAAAACCAAACCACAATTACTAACAATCGCGTTAAGAGCCGTCCAAAGGGAATCACTGTGATAAAATTCTAAAACGGAAATGCAAAAATCATACCAGCTACATCGAGATGTCCAGACTCTAGAAGCAATACTAATATTCACTTTCTGTTGTATTTTAAATTGAAGTTTCTGATTTATATCTCTCTCTAATTCCATATACCATGATTCAATATAAAATCCTAAATTTTGTGATAGTTTTGTAATTATATTCTTAGGTATTGTTTCATATATTTCTACAGTTAAAATAGCACTGAGTCTCCCAAGCACACTCCACTTTATTTGATGCTCATCTAATCTTTCGATTAGAATTTGAGAGGCAGCTAAAGGACTATCAACAAACACAATCTCTGGAACTTTCTTCCCTACTATAATATACCCATTTTCGACAGCTTCTCTAGCTTGCTGACGATCGATCGCATCTGTCGAAAGTGCAATTTTCTGCCACTTTTCACGATACACAGGAATCATTTTTTCTTGTTCTGGCGAAAGTTCAAAAAGCATAATTACCAATTTTCTTAATATTTTAACTAGAAATGCGATCGCACAAACTTATCTGCCTCATTTTTTAATTGATATTTTTAGATATTTTATAGGCGATCGCTAAATCAACATCTTAACATAGAACAATTGAGCCTTACCGGGGAAAAAACGTTGGCAATGTTTTGCGAATTTTTTCAAAAAAATTCCGTAACATTTCGTAATTATTTACCCCCTGAAGCCAAAAGTTAAACATAGGGTGTAAACTCAGGTTGAGAATATCTTGTTTAATCAATGTCTTTACTCATCTTGGTAGTGGACGATAATCCCGGTATTCGCTTGGCCATCAGCGACTACCTCGAACTGTCCGGCTATTCGGCGATCGCAGCCCAAGATGGTAAGGAGGCATTGTCTTTATTAGCATCGTCCCATCCCCATTTAATGGTCGCTGACATTAAAATGCCGAAAACCGACGGCTACGAACTGGTGCAACAAGTTCGCCGTCGGCCGGAATTTCGCCTGCTTCCCGTCATTTTCCTCACCGAACGCAATACCACCGCAGAACGCATTCGCGGCTATCAGGTGGGGTGCGATCTCTATCTTCCCAAACCTTTTGAAATGGAAGAATTAGGTGCAGCCATTCGCAACTTATTAGAGCGATCGCAAATGGTTCAAAGTGAGTTGCGTTTTTCCAACTCGGACGCACTTCCATCCCAAACTCTACACTCTTCCTTTGGCGATCGCCCAGAATCCTCTTCTATTCCATTAACCCCGACTATTTCTTTACATTTAACCAAGCGAGAGCAAGAAGTATTAGACCTATTAACCCAAGGTTTATCTAACATCGAAATTGGTCATTCTCTCCATTTGAGTCCCCGCACCATCGAAAAATATGTCAGTAGCCTACTGAGAAAAACCGACACCAACAAACGAGCCGAATTAGTTCGTTTTGCCCTTGAGAATCAATTGGTGCGGTAGGGGGGTGGGGGGAGTGTGGGGAGATGGGGGAGATGGGGGAGTGTGGGGAGTGTGGGGAGTGGGGGGAGTGTGGGGAGTGTGGGGAGTGAGGGAGGTGGGGGAATAATAAACAACTAACAACCAACAACTAACAACCAACAACCAACAACTAACAACCAACAACTAACAACCAACAACAAATCATTATGAGTTACGATTACGATCTTTTTGTCATTGGTGGCGGTTCCGGCGGTGTTGCAACTGCTCGACGTGCTGCTCAATACGGTGCTAAAGTGGCGGTTGCTGAAAGCGATCTCTTGGGAGGAACTTGCGTCCATCGCGGTTGCGTCCCCAAGAAATTTATGGTTTATGCTTCTCATTTTCCCAATCAATTTGTAGAATCTAGCGGCTATGGCTGGACGGTGGGAGAATATTCTTTTGATTGGTCGAAACTAACAACCGCCGTTAATAATGAAACGACGCGGTTAAAGGGTATTTATGAAGGAATGTTGGATAAGTCCGAAGTGGAAGTGTTTAATGCCCATGCTAAATTTATCGATGCTCATACAGTCGAAATAGGAGATAAAAAGGTAACGGCGGATAAAATTCTCATCGCAGTGGGAGGAAAACCCCATCGCCCTAGCAATATTCCGGGGATCGAACACGCGATCGTTTCTGATGATATTTTCCATTTTCCCGAACAGCCTAAGCGCGTTGTTATTTTAGGAGGAGGTTATATCGGCTGCGAATTTGCTTGCATTCTCAATGGTTTGGGTAGTGAAGTCACCCAAGTTATCCGCGCTGACAAGATTTTACGCGGTTTTGATGACGATCTTTGCACTACGATTCAAGAAGCGATGCAGAAACATGGCGTTCGTTTATTGAATAATTGCCCAGATATGGCGATTGAAAAGACGGAGGAGGGTTTAAAGGTAACGGTGAAAGGAGAGGGAGAAGAGACGGTTATTGCTGATGTGGTGGGATTTGCTGCTACGGGACGCAAGCCTAATTTGGACAATTTGGGGTTAGAAAATACCAAGGTTGAAGTGAAGAAGGGGGCGATCGCGGTTAATGAATACAGTCAAACTGCCGAAGAGAATATTTATTCCGTGGGAGACTGTACCGATCGCATTAATTTAACTCCTGTGGCAATTAATGAGGGACGGGCTTTTGCTGATACGGTATTCGGTGGCAATTCTCGGACTATGAGTTATGAAAATGTTCCTTCGGCGATCTTTACCACTCCTGAAGCGGGTACCGTGGGCTTAACGGAAGCGGAAGCGCGAGAAAAATATGGGGACGAGATTAAGGTATATCGTTCCAAATTTCGTCCCATGTACTACACTCTCGCGGGGAAAGATGAGAAAACCTTAATGAAACTCATTGTCCATACTGAAAGCGATCGCGTTATTGGGGCGCACATGGTGGGAGATCATGCGGCGGAAATTATCCAAGGGGTGGCGATCGCCTTGAAGACTGGAGCCACGAAAGCTAATTTTGATGCTACGGTGGGCATTCATCCCAGTTCTGCGGAAGAGTTTGTTACCATGCGCTAACGTCGGTTGGACAGCACTAC
Source organism: Spirulina sp. 06S082 (assembly GCF_034932145.1). NCBI lineage: Bacteria > Bacillati > Cyanobacteriota > Cyanophyceae > Spirulinales > Spirulinaceae > Spirulina > Spirulina sp. 06S082. Next base: position 12,158 of record NZ_JAYGHV010000141.1, read on the forward strand.
CACTAAAGAAAGAGGAGAACAAACTATGTTCTCCTCTTTCTCATTTATTCAGCTTGACAAAATTACCGTTTCATGCCTTTAGCCATGTTACGGAACATATCCATACTGGTATCGGTAGAAGATGCAGTACGGCGAGGAGTTACGCTGGGCTGAGAGGTGGTGGAAGCAGTAGGGGTAGAGGGAGTTGAGAAACCGGGGCGATCGTCGAGGGTTTTTTCTTCTGTTGCGGTGAATTGTTTAACTACAGCAAAAGAACCACCATTAGCAACATTACCGGGGAAGGTGTGCTTAACGGTGTTGGGTTTACGCATATATTCAATGTTACCCATCGTTTTCGCGTCATCGGGGCTGAGGTAGAAATCCGTGCTATTAGGATTATCTCCAGCATTTGCCTCATCTACATACTTGGTGCGACCGCCAAACAAGCCAAAAAATCCAGCCATCTTTAATCTCCTGTTTCTTAAAAACTTTATTGCATTATATTACGAATATTATCAAAAGTTATAACAAAAATCAAGTAGGGGTTTGGTCCCCAAACCCATGAGAAATGGCGCTGAGAAATGGCGCGATCGCCTTCCATCTCGTCGAAGTATAGAGGCGATAGTCGAGTTAAATGAGATGCACCCGATTTTGGTTTAGAGGTTTGGTCCCCAAACTCCCGAGAAATACTGTCAGTGAAGCTAATGTATAGCAAGCAATTATTGGGTCCAACAGTCTAAATAATCTGAATTCACCCACCCTTCTACACCATTTAATTGTCTTGTCGGACCGTCAACAATACGAATGTATGCCCAACGACCTTCACGATCTAATAATCTTACCGTATTGCCATTATTCAATCCGGCTCGGCTTTCTCCACCTGGGTTAAAACGGACAGCCAGTTGACCCGTGCGAATGCGAGCTACGGTACAAAAAACCCGTCCTTGACTGAGTAAGATTTCTTCAGTGCTTTTAGTGGAATTCACATTTTCCGCACTGTTTACCCGAGGGGTTAACAAAGAAGAAGACATCGCACTCAAACCTAAAATAACGCTTACAGTTAATAGCGATCGAGGGAAAATTTTCATTGTATCTATCTGTTAAGTTCTCTTTTTATTATTGTTAGCCACACAAAAACGATATGTCAAGAGGGTGACAAGCAATCTTTACTTTTATTTACAAAATTATTTTGCTCAGAAATGGCGCGATCGCCTTCCATCTCGTCGGAATTTGGCGATAAAACTCGTCGGAGGGTTTGGAGTCGGAGGGTTTGGAGTCGGAGGGTTTGGAGTCGGAGGGTTTGGAGTCGGAGGGTTTGGAGTCGGAGGGTTTGGAGACCAAACCCCTACATTGCACAGCGAAAACCGACTAGAATTTGTCGCACCCAGGGATGATACCAATTGCGAAAACTTGCTCTAAAACTCCAAGGATGAGTAGCCCAACTTCCTCCACGTAACACTCGATGTTTGTTATCAACATAGACTTGAGAATAGCCTCGATAGGGATAAAATTCAAACCCGTTATACCCCGAAAATAAAGAACTTGTCCACTCCCAAACATTCCCCATCATATCCCAACATCCCCAAGGACTTTGCCCATTAATATAAAGGTTAACAGGGGTTGTATGACCGATGAATGTATTATAATTACAATATTGAGAATTAGGTGCATTGTTTCCCCAAGGATAGAGTAATTTTTCTCCTATTTTTGCATCCCAACTTGCCGCTTTTTCCCATTCTGCTTCTGTGGGTAAACGTTTCCCTGTAAATGTTGCATAAGCCTCAGCTTCATAATAACTTACACCGCAAACGGGATGCTCTTTCCAATCAGGAGAATCACGCCAATATAACGGTTGTACAACAGGATTCTTTTGCAACCATTGCCAACCCATTTTAGACCAAAACTCAGCTTTTTGATAGCCTCCTGCTGCCATGAATTCTTGATACTGCTGGCAAGTCACGGGAAAGCGATCGATTTGATAAGTATCGAGATAAACTAAATGTTCGGGACGTTCATTATCTTGTGCTTCAATGTTATTATTTCCCATCAGGAATTCTCCGGCGGAAATTGTTACCATCGCATCGGAAATATTGGTATTAAAACTAGAGGGAGAAGAAGGGCGATCGCGTCTCTGTAATGGAGAGAATTCTTGCAATTTTTTCCAGCGTAATAGTTGCAGGAGAAACACAATTGTTTCGTTATGTTGGTTTTCATGTTGCAGCAACCAATACAACAAACGTTCTTGTTGCGCGATCGGTGCAATTTCCAAATATTTAAAAACGCGATTTCTGACGGTTTCTAAATAGTCTTGAATGACGGAAAAAGAGGGTAAATTTTGCCGTTCTTCTTTCCGCAAACCATCAGCAGTTAAAAGTTGACGATATTCGGGAAATAGCGGTGCTTCTCCCGCACAATGTTCTAAAATCCACAAACTCTCGGTTAAAGCAATATGACCCAAATGCCATCCGACTGGACTAAAATCTGGGTGTGCTTGTTGACAAAATTCCTCGCGGGTACAATCGGTAAATAATTCTAAAGTGCGATCGCGGACATGAATCATATTTTGGCGAATTGTCTCGCGTTTAGAAGGGAGAGATGTTAACTTCAAGGTTTTCCTCAACAATAAGAATATGATGTTCTAGGCAAGGCTTCCAGTTTCCCTTAAATAGGGGTTCGGAGGCAAGAATTACGGCATCAGGATAGTTAGGATCGTCTCGCAACCAATAGAGGGTTGGTACATCTTCAAAGGTTGAATAGCGACAGGCAATGAGACGATTTCCTGTATCAACGATTGTAGCAGCAATGAATTTAAGATTTTGTTTTTTGCATAACTCGCCAACTTGATTCACAGCTTTGGCCATTGCCTCTTCTATGGTCGTGTTAGAATTGGCTTCTAAGTAGGTTAGAATTAAGGCACAAAGATATTCTGAGTCTGTATTGCCTTTAATCCAAATTTCTGCTTTAGGACTGAGTAAGTCATGGATAGTACGGCGTAATTTGTGGCGAAAATGTTCGATATAACCATTATGAACAAACATGAGGCGATCGCGCACAAAAGGCTGACAATTCCCCAAGTCTACTGCAAGTCCAGGGGTAGCACTGCGAACATAACTTAAAATGTTGTTAGATTCGACATAGCGACTCAGTTGTGGTAGATTAATATCATTCCAGATGGGTAGAATATTTTTATAAGTATAAGGATTTTCTTCTCGTTGGGGATGATACCAACCTACTCCAAAACCATCGGCATTGAGTAAAGCAACGTGCATTTCTTGGGGTTGATAACTCTGCACGATGAGAGAATGTTTCGGTTTGTAGAGAAGGCGATCGAGTTGAATGGGGACACCGAGATAGCCAAGCAAGCGACACATGAGCGGATTATAATGTTACAGAAAAACAAAAAAGGCGATCGAGACATGAACACAATCATACACATTACCAGCCGAGAAAAATGGTTACAAGGGCAAGAAAAAGGAATTTATCGTTGTGAGTCTCTGGATACAGAAGGGTTTATCCACTGTTCTAAAATAGAACAAGTTGTGACAACAGCGAATCGCTTTTTTCGAGGACAGGGAGGATTAGTTTTGCTGGCGATCGCACCTTCTCTGGTTGATGCTGAAATTAAGCAGGATAAAGTTCCTTCGCATGGTTGTTTTCCCCACATTTACGGGGAATTAAATCTTGATGCGGTGATACGAGTTGTGACATTTGAACCCAATGAGGAGGGAGAGTTTGAGTTTCCTGTAGAATTTGGCTAAAAAATCCCCAATAATACCTCGATCTTTCGTCAATAAAAGCATAGCTCACCTGAATATAATTAACAATAAACCCGAGGTAAACGACGTTTAAACCCGCAAAGAATTTCCCAAGAAATTGTACCAATGCGATCGCTCCATTCTTCTGCTAAAATAGTATCTCGATCGCCTTTCCCAATTAATGTTACTACTTCTCCAGGTTGCAGATCGGGAAAACAACTCACATCTAGCATGAGTTGATCCATTGTAATTGAGCCAATTTGCGGGACTCTTTGCCCTCTTAGCAAGACTTCCATCTTATTACTTAACAAACGCGGGACTCCATCGGCATAACCGATCGCAACGACGGCGATCTGAGTGTGGCGATCGCTAACATAGCGATGTCCGTAACTAACTCCGGTATGAGGAGGAATTGTTTTTACTTGTGTAATTCTCGCCTTCACTTGTAAAACAGGTTTAAGGTCAATACGACCTTGCAAATGAGGAGAAGGATATAAACCATAGAGTGACAGTCCTACCCGCACTAAATCATAATGTAGCGCGCGATCGCTTAATGTGGCCGCAGAATTGGCAATATGCAGAAGAGGAGAAATAATACCCTGTGCTTTTAAATGGGCGATCGCCTCCTGATAGCGTTGGTGTTGTACATCCATAAAAGTGCGATCGGGGTCATCGGCGGTGGCAAAATGAGAATAGATACTAGCAAGTTTAAGTTGGGGTAATTGCTGCACAAACTGCACAAATTCTACAGTTTTCCTCCAAGAAGTTCCTAAACGCGACATTCCCGTGTCTATATTGAGATGTACCGGAATAGTGGTCTTTAACTGTGCCAAAGTATCAGAGAAAATTATGGCCTGTTGAGATGTACAAAGGGTGGGTTGCAAGCGATAATCGACAATGGCTGCAATTTCTGCTGGGTTGTTAATTGCCCCTAAAATCAAAATAGGCGCATTTATCCCCGCTTTTCGCAGTGCGATCCCTTCCTGAGATGTCGCTACTGCACACCATTTCGCCCCTGCTGCTAAAGCGGTTTTTGCTACTGTAACAGCCCCGTGACCATAACCATCTGCTTTGACCACTGCCATTAATTGTGAAGGCGATCCGGTTGCTACACTTTGCGATCGCAAAAGTTGGATAATTTGTGTCACATTATGACTCAATGCTCCCAGATCGATTTCAATCCAAGCACGCTGATATTCTGTATGGGCGTATTGGTTTTCGTAACTCAGTACCATTGTTCGCTCCTCGATCGCCTCATTGAGAACTCCAATTTAGCACTTACAAGATTTGCCCCCTAGCCCCCAAATCTGGGGGAACTGGAGTCAAACAATACAGATGTTGTACTAGGATCGATCTCAAACCTTACAAGAAGCGTAGATGGTCAATAGTGAAGTCTGGAACGATCGTTTCTAGATGAGAATCAGTATTCAGCATCAGAGTATAAAGAGTTTAAACCGCCATCACTCTAATGGTTTTGAAGGATTAGAAGGCGATCGGCTGCTACTTTTGGCGCAAGATTTTTGCTGTTTTTTAAGCTATTATGGGAATTTTCTATCTCAGTGGAGTTGCTAAAAAATCTAAAGAGATTGTGAGTTATTTGCCTAAAATGCTTCCTATATTTCCGTTGATGTGTTATTATGAGTATGGCTAATGTGCCAATACAAGATAGCAGTATGGAGATCTTTTCGGGGCAGCACTTTTGTGTCTGCCTTTTTTATTGGGTTGCGATCGCGCTTGAGTAGACAGAGGCGCGATCGGCTATAACGAGGAAATATAAAGACTCTATTGGGAGAATAAAGATATCTGTAAAGAATTGATGAAGTTCCCAAAAGACTATGGACATTACTCAGTCAATCGGCTTAAATTTATAGTAGTTACGAATATAGAAATCTATAGGTAGTTAAGGATACAGAGGAAAGAAATCATGAAAGCTAAATTTTTAACAGGTCTAGTTGCAGCCACCGCCGCGATCGCCACCGCCTTTATGGGAGGAACAGCCGAAGCGAGTAATCTCAAAACCAGCGATCCCGCTTTTTACGACCTTCTGGTTAACACCTATTTGTTAAAATCTGGTGGAGAAGGGAAAGAATTAGCCAACTATGCCGATTATGCTCTCAATGGCAACATTAAGGCACTGGGAAGCAGCGTTGATGTCTTCTTCATTGATACCGACTTGGGTTACGAATCGCAAGCCTTGTATGAAGATCGCATTACCTACAATGTTAACGGTGGTGCAACCCAGCAAGCCTTTAATGCCGATGGCACAAACCGGGTTGACAATAGCCTACAGCAAGTAGATCATGGCGAAGGATTCACCATTGGCACAACTGCGGGAGATATCCTCGATTTCAGTTTGTGGACTAAAGAATGGGGAGGTAAAAATCTCTACTATGGTGCAGATGCAAGCGCCAACATCGATAGCTTACAACATATAGTTTCCTACGAAGTTCAATACGGTGGCTTTAACTGGCTGTACCTCGGTTGGGAAGATATTAAGGGAGGAGGCGATTTAGATTTCAATGATGCGGGGATCGTGCTTAAAGGTGTTGCCGTCTCGAAAGATGTTCCCGAACCCGGTGTAACCTTAGCATTATTGGGCGTAGCCGCAGGAACAATGGGTTTGCGTCGTCGTAAGAATGCTGCTTAATTTAAAGATAAAACTTGAGATTTAAAGCAAAACTTGAATTTTTTAAGAGGGGCGAAAGGTTTCGCCTCTCTTTCTGTGTACACTGTAAGATGGTTCACCCCTAAACAAGTATCCCGCATGGCTTCGATCCGCGAACTACACAAACAATTAATCCGTAAAGAACGCTCTGCTGTTGAGATTGCGACAGAAGCATTAGACCGTATTCAGAGACTCGAACCCCAACTCCATAGCTTCTTGCACGTGATGGGCGATCGCGCTTTGGCACAAGCAAAAGCCGTCGATGATAAAATTGCAGCCGGGGAAGCGATCGGTTTACTCGCAGGAATTCCCATCGGCATTAAAGATAATATGTGTATGCGCGGGGTGCCCACCACCTGCGGGTCGCGAATTTTAGAAAATTTTGTTCCCCCCTACGAATCTACCGTCACCCAAAAACTGCAAGATGCAGGGGCAATTTTAGTCGGCAAAACCAACCTCGACGAGTTTGCCATGGGGAGTTCCACGGAGAATTCCGGCTATGGGAGAACCTGTAACCCTTGGGATCGCGATCGCGTACCTGGAGGCTCTTCGGGAGGCTCTGCGGCGGCGGTAGCAGCCGGAGAATGCACGGTAGCACTCGGATCGGATACTGGGGGGTCTATTCGTCAACCCGCTTCCTTCTGTGGAGTTGTGGGGATGAAACCCACCTACGGATTAGTTTCGCGCTTCGGTTTAGTCGCTTATGCTTCATCTTTGGATCAGATTGGTCCCTTTGGTCGCTGCGTCGAAGATACCGCCATTTTGTTAGGGGCGATCGCCGGACACGATGCCAAAGATTCCACCAGTTTAAAAGTTGAAATCCCCAATTATTGCCAGTTATTGCGCCCTAATTTTCGCCCCAGAACTCGTTTAAGAATTGGTGTAATTAAGGAAACGTTTGGCAGTGGCTTAGATTCTGTAGTGGAAAGTCGCGTTAAAACCGCGATCGAACAATTGCAACTTTTAGGAGCAGAAATTCAAGTTATTTCTTGTCCTCGATTTGAATATGGTTTACCCGCTTATTACATCATTGCACCTTCCGAAGCATCCGCAAACTTGGCTCGTTACGATGCGGTTAAATATGGCATTCGCGCCGAAGATGCAGACAATCTCATCGATATGTATAAAAAGACCCGTGCCAAAGGATTTGGCACGGAAGTTAAGCGCCGGATTATGTTGGGAACTTATGCACTTTCTGCGGGATATTATGATGCTTATTATCTCAAAGCGCAAAAAGTTCGCACCCTAATTAAACAAGATTTTGATTCAGCTTTTGAAAAAGTTGATGTTTTAGTTTGTCCCACTTCTCCCACGACAGCCTTTAAAGCTGGAGAGAAAACCGACGATCCCTTGAGTATGTATTTGTCGGATTTAATGACTATTCCTGTTAATTTAGCCGGATTACCTGCCTTGAGTATTCCTTGTGGATTTGACGACCAAGGTTTACCCGTAGGAATGCAGTTAATTGGGAAAGTATTGCGAGAAGATTTGTTATTACAAGTCGCCTATGCCTACGAACAATCAACAGATTGGCAGTTTTATAAACCCGATTTAACAGTTGCCACAAAACAACAGAAGAAATCATAAAAATGGAGTAATTCCAATCTATTTTATTTATCTTAGTTTCACCAGTAAGATAGAGTGAGAATTACTTCTTTCAGAAATTTTAATTTATCTAATAGTCTTATGGAAATTACAGGTGCAATTCAAGGTATCCAATATCAAGTAATGATTATACAGAAAATGAGAACATCAAAATTAAACACTTTTGATATTAATGATGCACCATCAAGTTGTATTGTTCAAGATGATGTAAACGAAATTGCAATAAGTAAATGGGTTTCTCCTAAAAGAACTCGTTCTTATCCGTATGCTAGAGTTTATGACACGATTAAAAAGAATAAAAGAGCTACTGTAATTCCTGTTATTAAAGATGAAGGGATTGACGGAGATCGAGACTTTTTACAATGGGATACGATTTCTTTGATGAGTTTGTTAGAAGTTCCTATTATTTTTTCGTATTATGATAGTGCAATAAAAAACACAAGTTATGAAAATAAGGTAACAAATTTAAAATTCAACCAAGATTGGGTAAAAATAAAAATATACGAATTATCAAATTATCAAAGTTCGGCATTACACTGGAATTTAAAAGAGATTCGTGAAATATTTTCTCAAGTTGTTGACCTCCAAATACAAGGTTATACTAAGATAAATGCAGAAACAGGAGTTGAATTTCATTCGGAAGCTGGATTTAAAAGATTTCAGAAAAACTTGACTAATAATCTAGAGGATTTTATGAAATCTTCTAGAGAAAGAGCAAAACAAGCTCAATCAAGTGAAATTGCAACAGTTCATATTGGAGAACGATTAGATTCTTTAACAAAATCAGCAATAACAATAACAAATTATTTAGGAGGAAAATATTTTTTCACTGTTGATGAAGTTTCTTTAGAAAATAAAAATCTTAAGTTAATAGAATCTAAACATACAAAATCAAGTTTAATTCCGTCAAAAGGAGATATTAAAGATGGACTATTGAAAATGATCCTTTACAGCAATTTAAGTTCTGTTTCTATTTTAGAACAAGGTGAGGTTCAAGCAAAACCCATTTTAAGGTTAACTTCTCCATATATAAAAGAAACAATAGATTCAAATCATCAAGATCGATTAGATGATTGGCTAAAAATTCATGAAGCAAAGAAATCTATGAAAACATTTATTACGGAATTGTTTAATGAAGCAAGAATCAATAATTTTTTGATAGAGTTAAAATATCAAGATTAGTTAGTGAATAAATATTATGTCTAAGTTTATTAAAAGTCCTCTACGTTATCCGGGAGGTAAATCTAGAGCAATCCAGAAGATAATTCGGTATATGCCGCATTCTTTTTCTGAATATAGAGAGCCTTTTATTGGTGGAGGTTCTATATTTATTTACTTAAAACAAAAATTTCCAAATTTAAAATTTTGGATTAACGATTTAAATACAGAGTTGTATTATTTCTGGAAAACATTAAAACTCGATCCAGAAAACTTAATAGAAGAATCAGAATTCATGAAAGATATTTATATAGATGGAAAATCTCTATTTAAAGAATTAGCGAATATTAATACAGAAGATTTAACAGGTGATGAAAGAGCTATTCGTTTTTTTGTTTTAAATCGAATCAGTTTTTCTGGAACAATCGAATCGGGTGGATTTTCTAAAGAATCCTTTCTCGATCGCTTTACTTATTCCTCCATAGAAAGATTAAAACCCTTACAAGAAATTTTAGAAAATACTAAAATCACAAACTTAGACTACAGCGAAGTTTTACAACAACCTGGAGATAATGTTTTCATCTTCTTAGATCCTCCTTATTTAGCTGCAACAAGTTCGAGACTGTATGGAAAACGAGGAAACTTGCATACATCCTTCGATCATCACCGCTTTGCCAATTTATTAAAAGATTGCCCTCATCAATGGCTAATTACCTACGATGACTCCCCAGAAATTCGCGAGAACTTTAAATTTGCTTATATCCATGAATGGGAGCTACAATATGGAATGAACAACTATAAACAGAAAACTGCTGGGAAAGGTCGAGAATTGATGATTACAAATTACCCAGTGAAAGAAGGAAATAATAAACCCGTACAGTTAAGTTTGAACCTAGAAGTGTGACACTTTTTATATTGTCCCTGTTTTTTATCTCATCTAATCCTCCAATGTCACTTACTTTTTTATTGCCCATTGCCGGAATTGGCTCTATTTACGTTTTCTTTTGCTTTGCCTTATTAAAATGGCAAAATCGTTTTATCTTTTTACCTTCTGCAAAACTCAGGAAAACACCTCAAGATTACGATCTAGACTATGAGGAAATCTGGATTTCTGTAGGAGAAGAAAAGTTAACGAAAAAACAGTCTGAAAAAATACATAGTTGGTGGATTCCTGCACCCCTACATTCTCAGGAAAATGGCGATCGCCGCACGATCTTATTTTTGCATGGTAATGCGTTTAATATTGGCGCAAATTTAGAACAAGCAGCAGTTTTCCATCGCTTGGGATTATCTGTATTTATGGTCGATTATCGCGGTTATGGTAAAAGTAAAGGTCAATTTCCCAACGAATCTCAAGTTTACGAAGATACCCAAATTTCTTTAGATTATTTAGCAAAACACAAAAATATTCCCTCCAAAGATGTTATTGTTTACGGACATTCATTAGGAGGCGCGATCGCGATCGAACTCGCAACTAAAAATCCCGATCTCGCTGCACTGATCATTCAAGGGTCTTTCACATCTCTTCGGGATATGATAGATTACGATAAGATTTTTACAGTTTTTCCTGTAGATTTATTATTGAACCATTATTTTGATTCCATTAATAAAATTGCAGCCT